>VGJL01000044.1 GCA_016867495.1 Candidatus Eisenbacteria bacterium
GAGTCGCGAAGGGCGAGGCTGATCGTACGGGTCAGTCCCCCGAGGAAGCCGAGACGGTCCATCTCTTCCCAGGGAAGCGGAGCCGACTCCGGCGCCCGCGTTCTCCATTCCCAGCCCTGGCCGCCGCCCGCGTCGGGATAGGAGTCGAGAACCGGCGGCCGGCTGGTCTGCCCAGCGTCCTGCTCTGTCCCGCTCTGTCCGGGCCGGTGCCCATACGGGACCCAGGGTTCCTTGGTCCCCGGCGGAGTCGATGGTTGCGGAGTCCCGGGCGAGGCCAAGGGCTGCGGGGTCCCTGTCGGCGACCAGGAGCGGAAGAACTGCAGCTCCCCCGCCGGCTTCCAGACCCCCGAGGTCAGCACGTCGCTCAGGACCGGAGTGTCGGCCCCGATGCGCCCCTCCTGGATCTCACGGATGAACTCGGAGTAGGAGAGCTGCCTCTCCTCGCCATCGCCGCGCACGCGGATCATCCAACCCTCCCGACCGGGTTCGACGCGCCCAAGAAGCTCGCGACCGCCATCCACTCGTCCCGATGGACGCCCAGCTCGCGGCGGCCGGCTCTCATCTGCCCGCCGGCGCCTTCAGGCGCGCCCCCAGGCGCGCCGCCAGTCCCGGAATGCCGGTCCCGCTATGCTATGCTGCTGCCCGGGAGGCCGCAAGGAAGGGACGATGACCTTTCAAGAGACCCTGTCCGTGAGGAGCGCGCGCCGGCGGGAGCTGCTCGACATGACCGAGCAAGTCCGCGCGATCGTCCGCAAGAGCGGCATCCGAACCGGCTGGTGCCACGTCTTCGTGACCGGCTCGACGGCCGCGATCCTGATCAACGAGAACGACGATCCCCAGCTTCTCGACGACTTCATCGACTGCATGGACCGGCTCGTCCCCGAGGGGCGCTGGCGCCATGATCGGATCGACGACAACGGCGCCGCCCACATCAAGTCGGCCGTTGTTGGCCCCGGAGAGATCGTCCCGGTCCGCGATGGGGACCTCCTCCTCGGGCGCTGGCAGAACATCTTCCTCTGCGAGTTCGATGGCCCGCGGCCCTCGAGGCAGATCGCGATCACGATCGTCGGGGACTGAACCGCCGTGTCCCTGCGCTGGACCCGCGAGCTGATCCGCCTCCTCGAGGAGTGCGAGGTGACTCCCTATCGCTCCTCGGGGCCGGGCGGGCAGAAGAAGAACAAGACCGAGTCCTCGGTTCGCGTGAGACACATCCCAACCGGCATCGTGAGGATCGCCACGGAGAGCCGCAGCCAGTCGGCCAACAGGCTCCGCGCGATTGCGCGGATCCAGGAGGAGCTTGCCCGGCGGGCGCGCAAGCCGAAGCCCCGCAAGCCCACGAAACCGAGCGCCGCGTCCCATGAGGAACGGCTCGAGGGCAAGCGCGTGAGGGGGCGCACCAAGGCCCTCCGCAGGCAGATCGCCGACGATTGATCCCCTCTTGCGCGGCACCCAAACCCGCGCTATGAGTCCTGCATGCGTCGCGGATCCACCGACTTCTACCTAAACCTCGATCGCTGGGAAGATCTCTCGACCATCGAGAGACAGCGCGGTGCTTGGGAAGCGCGGCTCTCGGCTCTCGCCACGCGCGTCGAGCCGATGCGCCGCGAGGCGACTTTTCAGGCGGGATGGTCTCTCTTCTTCCCGGGCAAGGCGCCCGACTCGAAGGCGAAGGATCGAGTTCTGGGGCCGACTCCGCCCGAGGGGAAGAACCCCGCTTACGTCAAGGCCTGGAGATATTGCCGCGCGGTCCAGTTCGTCGACGGATGGCACCAGCGATTCGCATGGAACGCCGTCGGAGCCGACCAGCTCCTGCGCCTCTTGACCGACCCGAGAGAGGCGATCGCCTCCGCTCTCGTCGCATCCTTCCTTGCCGTCCATGTCGAGGCGATGGAGAGAACCCGGGGCCTGGGGGGGATCCCAATCCTTGATCTGTCGGCATATTTAGGTGTCGGTGATCGGACAGATAGCCTCGAAGGCACGCAAACACAACTATATCTCCTCGGTTTGCGCACCCTGCTCCTCCAGAGAGGATATCAACAGATCCTGGTCTCCCCCATCGAGCCACCCTGGCTGGGGCGAGCGCGGGAGCTGGCCCTCCGGACCAAGGCGAGCCCGCCGGCGGCTTCGCCGGAAGGAACGGAGGCGCTGCTCGGGATCTGGCTGGACGATCTGGCTTCTCTTCTTCTCTCGGTGGGAAAAGAGGCCGAAGAGGCCTGGTCCCGCGCGCAGTCCCTTGCCCCTCGATCGGGACTTCAGGAAGCGATTCTCACCCTTGCCCTGCAGCATGGACGCGTCTCGGCCGGAGAGATCATCCGCGCGACCTCCGCGAATCGGAACACGGTGAAGGACAACCTCGCCCGCCTGGTCCAGGAGGGCATCCTCCGCAAGCAGGGACAGAAGCGCGGGACGATCTATACTCCTGTTTGAGAGGAAGATTGGACTGGAGCCTCAAGAAGAACTCGAACGCAGCTCCCCCGGAAGGTCCGCTCGTTGTGGTCATCCTGGACGGGATCGGCGTGGGGCGCGGGGATGAGGGAGACGCCGTCGCTCGCGCCAGGACCCCGATCCTCGATGGCCTTCGCTCCCGCTTCCCCTACCGGACCCTGCGAGCGCACGGCGTCGCCGTCGGCCTTCCGGACGACACGAACATGGGAAACTCGGAGGTGGGTCACAACGCGATCGGCGCGGGGCGGATCGTCGATCAGGGGGCGAAGCTCGTCAACATCGCCCTCGAGACCGGCTCCTTCTTCGGGGGCGAGACCTGGCTGCGGATCTCGCGCGGATGTCTCTCGCGGTGCGCGCCGCTCCACCTGATCGGGCTCCTCTCGGACGGCAACGTCCATTCTCACATCAGCCACCTCTTCTCGATGATCCGCGAGGCGGCCCGCGCGGGGATCCGCGAGGTCTACGTCCACCCGCTCCTCGATGGCCGCGACGTCGGCGGGCGAACGGCCCTCCTCTATGTCGACCCCCTCGAATCGCTGCTGGCCGAGTTCGACGGCGTGGAGGGCCGGCGCTTCAGGATCGCCTCCGGGGGCGGACGGATGGTCACCACGATGGACCGCTACGAGGCCGACTGGAGCATCGTCGAGCGCGGATGGAATGCCCACGTCCACGGCCGGGCGCGGTCCTTCCGCTCCGCCCGCGAAGCGATCGAGACCTACCGCGACGAGACCCCGGGGCTGATCGACCAGTTCATCCCCCCCTTCGTGATCGCGGACGAGAGGGGAGCCCCGGTCGCGCCGATCCGGGACGGAGCGGGAGTCGTCTTCTTCAACTTCCGGGGAGATCGCGCGATCGAGATCAGTCGGGCCTTCGAGGACGAGGCGTTTCCCCACTTCGACCGAGGCGCGCCCCCCAAGGTCGACTACGCCGGGATGATGCAGTACGACGGCGACTACCTGATCCCCAAGAGCTTCCTGGTCGCGCCCCCGAAGATCGACCGGACCCTGGGCGAGTACATGGCGCGGAACGCGGTCACGCAGCTCGCTTGCAGCGAGACGCAGAAGTACGGGCACGTGACCTACTTCTGGAACGGTAACCGAGGGGGGAAATTCGACGAATCGACCGAAACCTACATCGAGATCGAGTCGGACAGGATCCCCTTCGAGCAGCGGCCGGAGATGAAGGCGGAGGAGATCACGAATGCCGTGATCGCCGAGCTGCGGACCGGCCGCCATCGCTTCGCAAGGGTCAACTACGCCAACGGGGACATGGTGGGCCATTCCGGCGTCCTCGAGGCGACGATCCTCGCCGTGGAAATCGTCGATCGATGCCTGGGAAGGCTGCTCGAGGCGGTCGCCTCGATGCGCGGCGTCGCCATCGTCACCGCCGACCACGGGAACGCGGACCAGATGTACGAGATCGACGAGAAGGGGGGCTTCGTCATCGACCGTGACACGGGGAACCCGAAGCCGCGAACCAGCCACAGCTTGAACCCTGTCCCGTTCCACCTCTTCGATCCGACCGGACCGGAGCGATGGCGCCTTCGAGACGACCTGCCCGAGGCCGGGCTCGCGAACATCGCGGCGACGGCCCTGCAGATCCTCGGCTATGAGGCTCCGGAGGGGTACGAGCTGGGGCTGCTGGCCTGAGGCCGATCGCCCCCCTACTCCCCCCGCATCATCCCTTCCGCCTCGGGGCGCGGGCGGTTCGTCTTCGTATCCCAGTAGGGGGACAGGCGGCGGAGGCTCGCGACGATCCCGGGGAAGACCCCGACGACATGGTCGATGTCGCTCTCGCTTGTGTATCGGCTCAGACTGAAGCGGATCGATCCATGCACGGCCGTGAAGGGGACGCGCATCGCGCGCAGGACGTGGGACGGTTCGAGCGAGCCCGAGGTGCAGGCCGATCCGGACGACGCGCAGATGCCGTGGTCGTTCAGCTGATAGAGCATCCCCTCCCCTTCGATGAAGTGGACCGAGAGGTTCAGGGTGTTGGGCAGCCTGGCGGCGCCGGCGCCGTTGACCTCGACGCAGGGGATTCTCTGGAGTAGCTCCGCCTCGAGCTTGTCCCGAAGCCTCTGGATCCTTCGCTCCGCGGCGTCATGGTCCTCCCGCGCAAGCTCCAGAGCCCTCGCCATGCCGACGATGTAGGGGACGTTCTCCGTTCCTCCGCGGCGGCCCGACTCCTGATGCCCTCCCAGGAGGAAGGGCCTGCAGGGCGTCCCGCGGCGAAGGTAGAGGACGCCGACCCCCTTCGGCGCATGGAGCTTGTGCCCCGAGAAGGCCAGCATGTCCACATGCGGCAGGCCGACGGCCAGATCGAGCGGGATCTTGCCCGCCGTCTGCGTGGCGTCGGTGAAGAAGAGGATGGAGGGATCGGTCTCCTTCGTCACGCGCGACAGCTCGTCGATCGGAAAGAGGACGCCCGTCTCGTTGTTGGCGTGCATGACCGCGACCAGGAGCGTGCCGACGCTGAGCGCTCGAACGAACTGCGCCACATCGAGACTTCCGGAGCGATCGACGTCCAGGAAGGTCACCTCGTATCCGTGCCGGGCCATGTCCTTGCAGACCTCGAGCACGGCGGGATGCTCCACCGCGGTCGTTATGATGTGGCGCCTCTCGGGATTCGCTCGCGCCGCCCCCGCGATCGCCGCGTTGGCGCTCTCCGTCGCGCAGGACGTGAAGACGATTTCATCGACCGGCACGCCTCCGAGAGAGCCGGCGATGACCTTGCGCGCTCCGGCGACGGCCTCCGCCGCCGGCCGCGCCCTCTCGTAGACCGAGCTGGGATTGAAGTACTCCGAGGTGAGGAACGGCCTCATCGCCTCGAAGACCTCCGGGGCGATGGCGGTCGTCGCGTTGTTATCGAGGTAGACTGTTTCTTTCATGAAGAACCCTCGCGCCTCGGGTCATGTCAGAAAGGGCGAGCCCCCGCGCCGTGAGGCCCGATCGGCCCCGGCGGATTCCCGAAGCCCCGCGCCGCGAACGCGAACATAGCGGGGCGAAGGGAACCGTCGGGGCCCCGGAACGTCCCGGCCCGAGGAGTCCGTCACTCGAGCCCCGATGGTCTACGCCGTGATCACGCGGATCCGCTCGTCGACCATCTCCTTCAAGGTCTTCTCGACCATGAGCTTCATCGTCTGGCCCGCGCCCGGGCAGCCGGCGCAGGCGCCCGCCAGCCTCACGTAGACCAGCCTCTCCTTGATGTCGAGCAGCTCGATGTCCCCCCCGTCGTGCCGCAGGAGGGGACGGACATACTCGTCGAGCGCTTTCTCCACCTTCTTCGAGAACTGAAACGGGGAGAGGTCCCCGACGGGAACGGCTTCGCCACGCGACGGAGGCGTCTCAGAGGCCGGCTTGTAGGTCGAGGGCTTGCGGCCCCATGTCTCGTCCAGCAGATCCTGCAGACCCCCGGGGATGTGGTGGCAGGACATGCAGGCGCCGCCAGCCTTGATCGCGCCGGTGATCTCCGCGATCGTGTGGAGGTTCAGCTCCTTGATCTTGCGCCTGATGTAGGGCTCGGTCAGGTTGAAGCACTTGCAGACAATGCGGCCTTCGTTGTCCTCTCCCTTGTGAAGATCGATGCCGAGCTTCTCGAGATCGACCCCTCTCTTCTGCGCCCAGTTGAACACGGCCGCTTCGAGCGCTTCCGCTCCCATCACGGAGCAGTGGATCTTCTGTTCGGGCAGCCCTTCCAGGAAGTCCACGATGTCCTGGTTTCTGATGCCGAGCGCCTGGATGGGCGTGTAGCGTCCCTGCTCGATCAGGCTGCAGAGCGCCTCCGAGCTTGCGATCGCCGAGGTGCATCCGAATGTCAGGTAGCGCGCCTCGACGATGATGTCCCGCAACGGATCGCTCGCGTGCTTCTCGACCCGGAAAGTGAATCGTAGCGCGTCCCCGCAGGCGATCGATCCGTGTTCCCCGAAACCGTCCGGATCCTCGATCTCCCCCATATGCGTCCCCGGCGCCCCGTGAACGGCCGCCAGGAAGATCTGCTTAGTCTTCTCGCTGTAGTCCCAGCCCATTGCATCCCCTCCAGCGCCCACGGGATCCCATCTCCGCGCGGGCCCGCCCCATCAAGCGACTATAGCAGATCCGATCTTCCTCGCCCGCCACAGAACCTGCCCGTTCAGCACGCTCCCAAGCCAGGGCAACGGGCTGTGGATCTGCCGCTCGATTCGGAAGGACCCCGCGATCGCCCTGCGCAGCCTCCGGTGGTCGAATCCCTTGTGGGGCAGGAGAGCCAGAGTCGGATCGCGGGCAACGGGGAGTCCAAGGGTCGTCCGCAGCACTTCTCCCAATGTACAACTCCTATCCTTTCCCGTCAGGATCATCGCCGCGGCGTACTTGCACAATGCCGAGAACCCGACCTCGAGCGGCACGCTCACGACGAGAATCCCGTCGGGGGCGAGGAGCCTTTGGAGGTCACGGAGCGCCGATTCGAGGACTTCCGGTTGAAGGTGCTCCAGAACTTCGAGGCAAGCGATCCGGTCGAAATGCGCGGGCGGCAGATCGGAAGTCGATGAGACGAGGTTGAAGGAGAGATCCGCGAGATCGCGCTGAAGCTGCTGGCGAAGGAAGTCGAGCGGCTCGAACGCGGTCAAGGCGGCATCCCTGGGGAAGGGCGCGAGGATCCGGATCAAGTGCCCGTCGCCGGCGCCATAGTCCAGGAAGCGGGAGCCCTCCTCGATGGAGAGGAGTTCCCGGGCGATCTCGAACCGCCGGCCGTGGGAGAACCTGAACAGCCGCCTTCGATGGCGATGCGTCGCGCCGGCATAGTCGAACGGTTGGTCGCTCATGTCGATCCTGTCCTTGCGGAGTCGATCGCGCCCCTGGCCGCGCGGACTACGATGTGAAGGGCCGCGACGGCGAGACAGGCCGAAATCAAGAGCGCTCCGGCCTTGCCGTAGCCCACGCTCCCGCCCATGGCCCTGAAGGCGAAGACGCTCGAGAGCGCGATCGAGGCTCCGATGGAGGCGGCCGCGACGGCCCGGACCCGCCGTCCTTCGATCGCTCCGACCTCCCGCGCGATCGCCATTTGGCAGAACGGCAGGAAGGCGAAGTAGTGCGGCCAGGATGTCCCGACGACGAACGGCAGCATCAGGAATCCGCCCGCGATCGACAGGGCGACATCACGCCCCGAGGAACTCCGCCTCATGGTCCAGATGAGGAAGGCGTTCCCGCCGGCGATCGCGAGCCCGATCCCTTCCAGGACATGACGCCACGCGGAGGACTTCGCCACCCCCAGGAATCGCTCCGCCACGTGCGCGAAGTAGTGGGAGTTCGGATCCGACATGATCCACCCTCGGGCGTGCTCCACCGAGTCGAGCGACCGGCGCTGGAAGTCCAGCCATCCCGCCGGGCCGATCGCCGCCCACGGTATGACGACCAAGAACATCGTGACGGCGGCGGCGAAGGCGATCGCGACGCGCCACTTCCCTCGCAGAAGGAAGGGGAGGAGCAGGAGCGCGGCGTAGTACTTGATGGCGGCCGCGAACCCAAGGAGAATGCCGGCCCATATCGGGTGCCCTTCCTCGTGCAGATGATAGGCGGCCAGGGCGCAGAGCATCAGGATGACGCCGAACTGCCCCCACTTGAAGTTGTGCAGGAGAGGGAAGGAGGTCAGGAAGAGGAGGGTCCATCCAATCGCCGCCCCCGGCCTCAAGCGCAGCAGTCGGCGGAGCGGGAGCATGAAGAACGCCGCGGTCGTGACGACCTGCGCGATTCCCCAGGCCAAGCTCCCCGCATTGCGAGAAAGCGCTCCGAACGGGATCAGCAGGAGGGCCGCGAAGGCCGAGTAGTAGTACCCGCCTAACGGCTTCTTGAGAGAGAGGATCTTCTTGCCCATGGAGTAGAAGACCCGATGGAAGTCGCAGAAGAGCAGGTCGCAGTGGTCGATATCGAGGACGAAGGCGCGGACGCTTCGCCACGAGGCGAGATAGTAGGCCGCGACGACGAGGATCGAGAGGACGAGGAGCCCCGCGAAGACGGCCCGCTCGCTCGGCTCTCTTGAAGCCTGGTCCCTCACGTCGGGGGACTCTACTAGCGGACCCGGCATCTGTCCATGTCACCGGAGATCGCCGGCGCCGGCGCCGGAAGGCGCTTGCGTGACCACCATCGCCGTCGGGATTTCGTAACGCATTGACTGCGCATGAGTTGAGCGACCCCATCACCTGCCGCAGATGGGCCGGCGCAGCCGATCCCCGCGCGCTTCCGGGGGTGGTTCGCCAGCCTGCGGAAGTATAGACTCGGGCCTGGCGAGGATCAACTCGATCACTGGCTGAAGGGCTGGAGCCGGTGCCTCAGCGAGATCAACTTCCTGCGAACCGGGTATCGAACCGACGGGCTGCTGGATGTCCATATGCTGACGGACGAGGACATCGCCTGTCGTACGAGCTTCGCCGTGAAGATCGACGCCGCGACCGACGCGGCGAGACCGCTCGCGATGAAGCATCCCTCGACGGAAGAGAATCGTTAGGCGTCCGGATCCGGGCGCGGGTCCGACTTCGCGGGACTCCTTACAGCAGAATCCGCGTCGCCCTCTCCGGTTTCTCCGGGTGGAAGCGGACCAGCGCCAGTTCGGGCCCATCGTGGGCCGCCGAGTAGAGGGAAGTGCGGCCCAGGCGGTCCCGCCACGCCCCCGTCAGACGGGCCGATTCGTGAACATGCCCGTGAAGGGTGATCAGCGGCTGGCGGCCCTCGATGAATCGGCCGACGGCGATGCTCCCCACGTGCACGTCGAGAGGGACCTCATCGAACTTCATGCCGTCGAGGGCGGCCCGGTCTAGCCGCGTCTTGTAGGGCGGCGTGTGGAAGAGGAAGATCGCCTTCGACAGATCGTCGTCGCCCGCGAGCGCATCGAGGTCCTTCTGGATCGTCGAGTAGCGGGTAGTTTCGGGCTCCTCCGCCACGCTCCTCCATCCCTCCTCCGGCGACACGCCCCCGGGGCCGACATAGCGGCTCACGTCGTACCGCTCCCAGTCCTTCAATGTGAAGGGGGTCGGAGGGACGTAGGAGTACCCGTAGACCGCGTAGTCGCCGAAAGGAACCCGCTTGAAGTGCGCGTAGACCCAGAGGCCGGCTGTGGCCGCCTCCAGGATCTCGGCCTCCTCCGATCGCGGATCGTCGTTGCCGAGGATCACGAAGATCTGCGGAAACACCCCGCCCAGCTCATCTCGAAGGGCGCCGAACTTGGGCACGAGGAAGTCCGCCGTGAAGTCCTGGTGAGCGGCGCCGGCGCGCAGGGCCTTCATCAGCCCCGCCGAGAAGAGATCTCCTCCGAGGAAGACGGCCGCGGGATGCTCTCGCCGGATGGCCGCGAGGAGCTTCTCATAGCGGTCCTCGCGGCCGTGCAGATCCGAGCAGAAGTAGCAAAGAGACAAGCGCTGGATCCCGAGCCTCGGCCTACATCGTCCCGCGAAGCATGACGGCGAGCTGCTGCGACTGCTTCTGGTTGTACTCGAAGGCGAGCCGCCTGTAGTTCACGAGATCGATGATCGTCCCGATCCAGCAGATGCCCCAGGTGAAGAGATAGAGAAGCCCCATCCCGACCTGGTTCAGCACGAACCGCTGGATGCCGGCCAGACCGATGAAGCCCAGCAGCGTGACCAGGAGGATCGTCTGCGGGTCCTTCCGGCGACTCCGGTAGGCGTTGGAGAACTGGGCCGCCTGGTCCTCGGTCATGTTCTTGATCACCCCGGCGACGAAGACCATCTCGTCGCCTTCCAGTTCCGGCAGATACTGCATGACATTCGCCATCTTCATGCTCCTTTGGATCGAAGACTGCTGAACCGTCCCGACAGCGGCGCCGCCGACAGGCTTGCGATGCGCCATCCGAGGATAAGTACGGCCGGGAAGCCGAGCGGGTTGCTGGACCATGCCGCCCCGAGATTCCCATGCAGGATGTGGTGGATCGCTGCCCCGAGCCCGCACCCCGGGCATGCCCCCAGGCCCAGGCGACGGAAGAGACAGAGGTCGGCCCCGCGGGGGGACTCCGGGCCGACGAAGTACAGGACGATGAATCCCGCGAGCCAGAGGATCGCCTCGAGCGGTGGAAGGCCGGCGAGGAGCCGGGCTCCCCTTGCGGCCATGGCCTGGGGCGGGCACTCTTCAGTCGTCAAGGCCAGGCGCTCTCCTCTCGAGGGCCTCGTCCCCCGGCGGCCAGTCCGGGGGTGGCGCCAACCTGGATGAGGATAGAGAAGAGAGCCCAAGCCGGAAAGCCTCAATGGGACGGGCGATCTTCCGCCCCAGTCTCAGGATCCACCCGTCCCCCGGCCGCATGGAGCGGCCTGGGTCTCCGCTTCAGCCTCGTTTGACACCCAGGAAGACATGAGCGAACCCGGACTCCATCTCGCTGTGCTCGAACAGAAGGGATCGCGCCTCGAACCCGGCCGCCGCGATCAGCCTGAGCCAATCTCTGACCTGCCCCCGATCATCGGTCCACTTCCTATGTTAGTCCCAAGCTCGGTTCCACACCTGACAGCAAGCTCCTGATGGGCCTCGGTTCAGTCGCCTCCGGAGCCGGTGGACGGTACCCCAAGGAGCTATGCGGCCGGATCCGATTGTACTCCTGCCGCCAACGCTCCACCAGGACTTGCGCTTCCTTCAACGTGTAGAAGAGCTCCCGATTCAACAACTCGTCCCGAAGCTTCCCGTTGAAACTCTCGTTGTAGCCGTTCTCCCATGGACTCCCCGGCTCGATGAACAACGTCTGCACCCCGACCTTCTCCAACCAGTCCCGGACGGCAATCGCCGTGAATTCTGGGCCGTTGTCGCTGCGAATGTAGGCCGGCACTCCTCTCAGTACGAAGAGCTCGGCCAGTACATCAAGAACATCTGGGGAGCTCAGCCGTCGCTGCACCTCGATCGCTAAACACTCCCTCGTGAACTCGTCGATCACCGTCAGCAGCCGAATCCGTCGTCCATCGTGCGTCTGGTCCCAGACGAAGTCATAGCTCCAGACGTGATCTCGGTACTCCGGCCTCTTGCGCACGCAGGACCCATCGGCAAGCCACAGCCGCCCCCGCTTCGGCTGCTTCTGCGGGACTTTCAGACCTTCCTGCCTCCAGATCCTCTGCACCCGCTTGGCATTGACCTTCCTCCCCTCTTCCCGCAGCAACCCCGTGATCCTCCGATACCCGTACCGCCCAAACTCTCCCGCAAGCTCGATGATCCTCTGGACCAGGATCCCCTCGGCCGGCGACGGCCGCCTTGGCTCTCTCTGCGTGGAACGATGCTGCATCAACACCCGACAGGCCCGACGCCCCGACACCTCCAATGTGCGGCAAACGCGTTCGACTACTTCTCGCCGACGCGCCGGGCTCAAGAGTTTCCCCGGGCGGCCTCCCGGAGAATCGACATGTCCAGGGCCTGCTCTGCCACGAGCCGACGAAGCCGGGTGTTCTCCTTCTCCAACTCCCGCAACCGCTTCGCCTGTTCGATCTTCAGACCCCCGTATTCTTTCCGCCACCGGTAGTACGTCTGCTCGGTGATCTCGAGCCTGCGGCAGACCAGGCCAACGGCTTCGCCCTTGGCGAGGGCGACCTCGGCCTCCCTCAGCTTCCCCATGATCTGCTCAGTGGAATGGCGCTTCTTCTTCATCGATCCCCCTTTCCAATCCAGCCGGAATCCTAACATCCCAACTGGACCGGTTTCAGGGGGTCAGGTCACCCCCGGGAGAACTGGGGCGATTGAGATGCAGGATTCGGGTCATCTTGAGCTGGACCCTGCCCGCCTGATCTCGGTGGCCGGGAGGGGCGGGATTGCGTAGGTAGCAAGCCTGGACATACGCCCGCTCAACCGCAAACCGCCGAAGGTCGCCTGGGCAGCAACCTCACCCATGCGTCACGGTGATTGCATGCAAGCCCGGGCGGATGGAGTTCGCAGAAGCATGCCCCCTCACCCCCCGGAAGTCGACGCCTGCGCACGGCGCGGTTCTGGTACAGTACGAGGAGTGATCCGTCGGTCGTTGCTTCGGGAAGTCTCTCTTATCCCTAAGCCCGGTTTATCCCAGTTCATTTGACGACGCACAACAGCCCGTCGGTTGCTTTCCGCTGGGTCTTGGCATAACACGGGAGAGTGACGAATTCCTTTCGCCTCCCCACCCCCCCGTCGAAGGATCGTCTCTCTCAGAAAGTGGAGATACTATCTGGCAAGAACGATCTTGTTAGATGCAATCGTCCGGCCGTCGACCTTCGCTTCATAGAAGTAAGCTCCGCTCCCTACCTGTCGGCCCTCACGGTCCGTGCCGTCCCATATAAGCGAATGACGGCCAGCTGTTGTCTCCTGCTGCGCAATCGTTCTAACAACGCGTCCCGCTACGTCGACGATGATCATCTCTATCGTGCCGGGAGACGTCAGACTGAAATCAACCTTCACAGAGTCTTGGGCAGGATTGGGCCTGGCCGGAAAACTCATCGCGGATGTAGTAACTTCAGAACTCGGTGCGGCGACTGGTGCCCCGAGAAACTTGATGACCAGGATCTTGGTCTGGTACGCAAGCGGGATCAACACCTCTGGAGTTGAATCACCGTCAATGTCTTGAACAGACATCCCGACCATGTCGCCACCCTGTGTAATGTTGTAGCTAAATTCTAGATTGCCCGTCGACAACTCGTAAATCTCAACGCACGACGGATAGCCGTAGCGTGCGCCTACAATCTCCATGCGTCCGTCGCAGTCGAGGTCTCCAATGCAGGAAGGTGGAATCGCGTAGCCGACGCGGTCAACATTGACAACCGCGATCATCTGGTAATCTGCAAGAGCACTTCCCGAAACTGCTACGAGAGTAAGCAGAGCGAGAACACCGAATCTGAGCTTCATGATAGTACCTCCCATTCTCGCGCATAGGTCGTAATGCGCGGGTGTCGAATGAACATTGAATACAATGAACGTGGAGCATTGCGATGGAGGAGAAGGACAGCAAGGTAAGGGGGCTCGGGAGTGCGGAGCACGCAGACGAGAGGGCAGCGCGATGCGGAAACGGCGTAGGCGCGCGCCCCCGGGGGATGCAGAAGTCCCCCGATTTCGCCGATGCTGCGTAACAGCTTGATCCTTGAACCGCCCCGGGGGCTCCGGAAAACTCAGTGTGTGACTCCGATCAGTTCTGCTGGAGTCTGCTGACAGTTCGGCGACCTTCATCTGGATCCGCACCAGCATCATCGACGATCACCCACATTCATCAGAAGCCCGAACTCGTATCTGGTTCGCGCGGCTCAGTGCAGCCGAATGCTGGCCGGTCGTCCATCAGTTTCGCGGGCAGCACTTCGGCAGGCACTTCGTAGGGCGCTCTCTCCGGCGTCCTGTCGTCCGGGGAGCGTTCACCGCCCCCGCGAGTTCGAAGACCGTGCAGCCTGGGGTCCGGTCGTACCTAGAGCGTCCACCACTTCGGCGGAGAGGATGGGGAGAGCGAGAGTTTGGGGTCCATCGAGGCAGCGCGCGGTGCGCCCACCCGAAATGGAGAATGAACAGAGAACTCGCGTCGATAGTTCACCCTCGCAACACGGGCCCGTTTCTGCGGATACGAGACGCCCTGATGGCTCTCATCACCGGGGCCAACACCCCCCGTGACCTTCGGCACTCTCTCACTCAGCCAATGACAAATACGACCCGGGTGAGAGCGTGCAACCCCACCTGTAGGGGACGCCGTAGCCTGGGTCGACGACGTTGGTAGAGTCGTCCTCCTCGTCGGTACAGCGAAGGAGACAATCGGAAAGGACCCGGATCGAACTCAGCTGCCACTTGGAATCAACGCGCTTGAGATGGAAGACTACCTCACCACCACCCTGGGCCTTCGACGCGATCGAGTCAGATTGGACGACGAACCAGTCCCAACTGAAAGTCGAATGACCGCTCCGCTCCAACCACATGCCGAACCCGGCGAATTCCTCCGGACTGTCTTGAGGAAAGACCGACGCTCCAACTCGAAACTCCTGCCAGACTCCAAGCCAGACCCTGTAGAACGCGCCCATGACCTCGACGTGGAGACTCTCCGGGGGATAGTCAGCGTCCCCCGACGCAAGCATCGTACCAAAGAAACCATCAGTGAGCTCCCAGGACAGGTGCGATGGAGAACCCGATCCGCCCGCGGTGGTCCCGCCGGCCTGGTTCGAGACATCCGACCAATTTGGCACCTCGTCCGCGGCCTTCAGCTGGAAGTAATACGTGGTGTTCGAGGAAAGCCCGGTCACCCTGAAACTCTCCGGCTGCCCCGCCTCATTCGGTGGTGGCTCCCCTGCGGCCTGCGTCAAGTCATCCCATGGGGTCACCGGGCTGGGGGCGTATCGTACATCGTATTGCGATGCAGTCCCCACATCTCCGTCATCTCCAGGTGCAGTCCATGTCAGCAACAAGCTGGAACTCGTGGGAGAGCTGGCTGTTAGGTCTGTCACCGCGGCAGGAGGGATGAAATCCGGGAGAGGAAAGCTTGGCGTCCCGCTCGGCATGTTCGAGGCATCCGACCAGTTAGGGACCTCATCCGCGGTCCTCAGGCGGAAGTAGTAGGTTGTCCCTGACGTGAGGCCGGCTACCGCGAAGGTCTCTGATCCTCCTGCAGGCTTCGGGGCCGGTTCTCCAGTTGCCTGTGTCATCTCATCCCACGACGCCCCTGAGCTTGTGGAGTATCGCACATCGTATCCCGCAGCCGTCCCATCGTTCCCATCGTCCCCCGGGGAGGTCCAGCGGAGGGTCACGGAACTTGCTGTTACCGCACCAACTCGAAGATCCTGGACGGCAGCCGGAGGTGTCGTATCGTCATCCTTGCGGCCGGAGAATGTTCCCGAGTAGTCTGGATCCATTTCACAAACCCAAGTCCCTGAGATCGAGCCGTCTGTGGTGATGGCCCCGGAGAACACCCCTCCGCACACCGAGACCCCACCCTCTGCGAAGTTGGCATCACCACTGCTTCGCACATCGCCCCACACTGTATACATATAGCCGTCATCTGCGTGGACGACGCCGGATAGCGTTCCCTCTGAGTCAACCGTAATCGTCCAAGATCCTGTATCACCACCATCGTACCTGCCGGAATAGGACCCGGAGAAGATCCCGAGCAAAGTCCACCGAAGATGCGCCTGAGCATCACTTGCCGCGACGAGATGTCGCTGACCGGCCGCCGTGAGGGCGGTAAGCTCTGCTACCGTCGTGGTAACATTCGGGTCGGATCCGAAAGCTCCCGGGGCCTGGTTGAAGTTGACGGACTTCCCCGACGCCGCCATTCGGACGTCGTTCGTAATCGTTATTCCACCATCTGGGTCGGCATCATCATCGAGCGTCAGCAAGAAGCGACAGATGTTGGTGACCGTCTGATTGTTTTCGTCTCTCGCCCAAGAGACGAGATCGACTGGTGTCATGACCGACTTCCCGTTCCCCTCACCAAGAACGATACTGCCGACGCTGAAGCGAGCAGAGGATCCGGCGATGTACTTGAATCCCCCGTCGGCCGTGGTGACTCCGCTCAAAGAGCCGCTCTCGTAGCTCAATCCCTCGACTGGACTATCGAGGAACCTGCCTGCGGCCTGGACCTCGGGTTCGACGCCCTTCTTGTCATCATCCCCACATACTGTGAGGACTAGCAAGCACGCCACAGCCAGGAGTGCCGTCAGGTCGCTACGTCGCGGCGATTTCATGGAGGTTCCTCCTCTGTCTTAGTGTGGATCGCAATAACAGAAGCCGCCACCAGCCCCCGGGAGAGGTCAATAACACCGGACGTTGGAGCTTGAGCAATGGATGGAGCCGCCCGCCTGACTTGTCCCGTCAGGTCTGTAGCCCTTCTGGCGGATTGCAGTCTAGCCGACGAGCTGGAGGAAAGCAACAAGCAGCAGAATCGGGGACGCCGGGCCCGGGGGGTGCGTTCACCGAGAGCAAGCAGTTCGTACTGCGATCAGAGCGGGGTCCGGTCGTACCTAGAGCGTCCACCACTTCGGCGGAGAGAATCGAGGAGGAGAGAGTTTGGGGTCTGTTGGGGCGCGTCTCGACGACACCCATGGGGACGGAGAATGAGCAGAGAACTCTCCCCGCGTGATTCACCCTCGCAAGACACTCGCGTTCTTGCGGATATGCGGTGCATCGGCAGCGTGCTCCGTCGGAGCGTGCGTTCACCACATCGTCACGTTTGGTTCCTAGCTGTATACGCCCGCCTCCCCAAACCAACTACGAACCCTCACCCTCCGCTGGACGCTCCCCTTCTCGCCTCCACCGGCAAACGTCCGCCGCCCTCTCCGTATCGCCGGATCGGCGTCTAAGGCAGCGTCAATAAATTAGGTTTACGAAACGTCGTTCCCGTACTACTGTCATGGGATGGGAGACGTGGACGCCCTGCGGGAGAAGGTAGCCGCGCTGTGGCCCCATCTGGACGAGCGGGCGCG
>VGJL01000045.1 GCA_016867495.1 Candidatus Eisenbacteria bacterium
CCACCGGCTCCGGAGGCGACTGAACCGAGGCCCATCAGGAGCTTGCTGTCAGGTGTGGAACCGAGCTTGGGACTAACATAGGAAGTGGACCGATGATCGGGGGCAGGTCAGGGTCACCTCCTTCCCTGTTTTGGGGGATGTCAGACATCGAGATGCTCCTCAATCGTTGGTCCTGGGAGTTCTGAGAGCGTAGAAGTTTTCAACAAGTCCGCGGATGAGGTCTCCGACCTGTCCGCGGACTCGTTTTGCGTCTGCCGAGTGTCGATTGGGAGCAGATCGAGATATTGCTGGACGACACGCGGGTTGAGTCTGGCGAGCTGGCCGATTCTGATTGGATCCATCGAGACTTGCGTGAGCACCCGCACGGTCTCGAAGTCTCGGACAGGAGCTTAGCAGCTGTGCCCAATGCCATCTCGTAACCGATTGCAGGATCGATTGATCGTCGACGGACTATGACACGATAAGCGAGCCTACGCGGCCTGGCGGAAGTCGTACTGCAGCACCCTACCGACCGCGCCGTTCACGACACTGGACCGGACCGGAGACGCGCCCGACCCCTTCGCCCGCGTCGATCAGCCGATGACCAAGTCCCTGGTGATTCCTCCCTCCGTGATGCCACCTTGAGGCGAACCACCAGGGGCTTGGGACCGGGCTGATCGAGCCCTTGAGGCAAGGCGGCCAGGGGCGGCTGGCCTGTCGGGAGCGACCTGACGGGATGCTCCGGTACTACCATCGGAGGGCTGCCTGAAGGCAGCTGGGGTTTGGCACACGACGGGCGCGAGACCATTCGCGGCCATGCTCGAGCGGTCGCGCGCCGGGTCGATCTGCGCCGCCATCTACCAAAGTCCGTGGTACAGGCGTCTGAGGGAAAGGTAGAGCCAGGAACGCAGTCGCGGGGGGAAGATGAGGTAGCGATAGCTCCTGCGGTCTTTGGACGCCCAATGCCTCTTATAAGGCTCGTCCCCGCGAAGGAAGTCGAATCGCCGCACTCCTCGGCGGATCAGGTCCTCGACGACGAGAGCCAGGATGACGAATCCCGGCCGCAGTCTCTCATGGGCCGGGTCGTATCCGGTCTGGTAGTCGTAGTACACGCCGTCGACCAGGAATCCATGGCGGTAGGCGATCGGAGTGCCCGCGCTGACCAGGAACTTCATGTAGAGCGCATCGCCGTGGCTCAGAGACCGGATCAACTCGCGGTGGAACTCCATGTATCCGGATCGCCCGAGACTCCCCGCATCCCCCTTCTTCCCGCGCGAGAGGGTATGCAGCCGGCGGGCTTCCGAGAGCACGGTTTCGACGTCGCCGATCTCCGTATGATCCGCCATGCGCACCTGGTCCCCGGCGCGCCGCAGCGTCCGGCGGGTGATCTTCCTCATGTTGGCCGAATACCCGTCGAGCAGGGCCTGATAGCTTTCGGGAAGGTCGAAGTAGGGACAGACATCCTGTTCCTCGCGGACGACACGGAACCCACGGTCGCGCAGACGCGCGGTCCAGGCCTCGATGAAGGGCGCGTGCTCGGCCACGGAATCGAACAGGGCAAAGGCGCAGCTGCCCATGTCGCCGGCGATCTGCTTCTCGAGAAAATCGAACCACTGATCCCAAGCCTCGGGTCGAATGGGAAGATCCAGATGCTCGGGCGATACGGCCGCTCGGGTTCCCATCAAGGCCACGACGCGCTGGCGGAGTACTCTGAGGAACGGCGTGCGGACGATCGACAGATGCGCCGATCCGGTCATCTTCCCCTGCGGATCGCGGCCGATGACGTGCCTGAACTCCATGCCCGTGCCGAACACCTTCTGGAAAGGGATCAGCCAGCCGGGACTGTAGAAGAAGCTCTCCGGGAAGTTCTTGAGATGCGCCTCGATCTCGTCCCGCAAGGCGGCGAACTCGTCCAGCGACGAGAAGACCTCGAACTTCATGATCGCAACCACTCCCAGGTCCATGCGGCCATGTCAAGATTATCGGACGATTGAAGGTTTTCGCGACTGCCGCCAGCCGCCACGACTCACTCTCCCGGCGGCTTCCCGACGATGCGTTCTCGACTCCTCTGGCCAGGCGCGCATCTTTCCGCAGGGGCCCCACCGACAGTTTCTGTGAGGAATCTCACAAGGCGTTGGAGCCAGGCACAGTCGCCGCTGGGTGACGGCTGGGCACTTTCGCGAGAGCGGCCGCTGAATTCGTTCAATCATCGGATTCGCTCCCTCGGTTTCCGCTTGACAATGGGCGGTGGCATCTGGGAGAATTACAGTCACGATGCATGCACGGTGCGCCATACGACTGGGGGTAGACAAGTATCCCTATTCCTGCGCATACCGGCGATGGCGGGATGTCATGCCGGTGAGCGCCCCCCTGTTGTGCGTCAGCTTTGAGTCACCGAACGATTCATAGGACAGGCAGCAGGTAGAAGCACAAGCTGGACGCCCACCGGACCCCGGCGGGCGTTTCTGTTTCTTGCTTTGAACACCGGGTCGCGGAGGAAGAGCACGATGATCATCATCTTGAAACCGGGAACCGAGGACAGTACGGTCCGGGAGCTGCTGGACCACATCAAGGAATGCGGACTAAAGCCCCAGTTTCTTCCAGGAGAAGAGAGGGTGGTGCTTGGGGCAATCGGCGATGAACGCGTCCTGGCCAAACTGCATCTTGAGAGCCATCCGTGCGTCGAGTCCGTCAAGCCTATCCTTGCCCCCTACAAGATGGTGAGCAGGGAATCCCATCCTGAAGACACCGTCGTGCACATAGGTTCGGCGAAAGTCGGAAACGGGTACTTCACCGTGATCGCCGGCCCCTGTGCAATCGAGAGCCTCGAGCAGGCGATGGAGACCTGCCGTGCCGTCGCCGCCGCCGGGGCGGCCGTCTTGAGGGGCGGCGCATTCAAGCCCCGCACGAGCCCCTACTCGTTCCAGGGGCTCGGTGTCGAGGGGCTTGAGATCCTGAAGCATGTCTCGCGGGAGTTGAACATTCCAACAGTCACCGAGGTCGTTGAGGTGGCCGACATCCTCGCCGTCGAGGAGCATGCGGACGCGTTCCAGGTAGGAGCGCGGAACATGCAGAACTTCCGCCTGCTGAGCGAACTCGGACAACGCCGCAAGCCGGTAGTCCTGAAGCGGGGCATGGCCGCCACGATCGAGGACCTCTTGATGGCCGCGGAATACGTGGTGAGCCAGGGGAATCCAAATGTCATCCTCTGCGAAAGGGGCATCCGGACCTTTGAGACCGCGACCCGCAATACTCTCGACCTCAATGCCGTACCGTTCATCAAGCAGAGGAGCCATCTCCCCGTCCTCGTGGATCCTTCCCACGGAACGGGCAGGCGCCAGTTGGTTGCTCCGATGTCTCTGGCCGCGGCGGCAGCAGGCGCGGACGGGATCATTGTCGAGGTCCACCGCAATCCAGCGGAGGCCCTTTCGGACGGGGAGCAGTCGCTCTATCCGGAGCAGTTTGAATCCCTCATGCGCTCCCTGCGTTCGCTGGTTGACACGCTGGGGCGCACTCTGATGCAACCGGCTCCGCCGAGCGGGGCCTCGCTGTGACGCGACCGGGACATGCGCGCCGCAGCGCTCTGGTCCACCGCATCAGCGGCTCATGGGACCCGCAGGTCCTCTATGGTGCGCTCGCCCATCCCAGCCCCGACACGATCCTGCTCGAATCGAGGGACGGAAACGGACGGAACGACAGCCAGAGCTTCGTACTGATCCGATCAGCCCTGCGCATCGAAGGGCGGGGGGGCGAGGTCAGGCTCATCCCGCTCACGGCGGCCGGAGTCGAAGCGCTCCGAGTGCAAGCGGACGCGCTGGCCGGGCTGGCGGATGCATCGTCCGAAGGCGACGCTCTCGTACTATCGTTTTCGCGGATCGATCCTGCTGCCGGCGAGGAGGAGCGCCTGAGATCCCATTCGCCGCTGGATGTGCTGCGGCGCATGGCATTCGGTTGGTCCACGCCCGTGGGGGTACCGCCTCTCACCTTGCCGGGGCTCCTCGGATACGACTTCATCGACCTCTTCGAGGATCTCCCCCCTGCGAGGCAGGACCTCTTCTCGCTTCCCGATCTTCTCTTCGAGCTGCCGGAGATCCTCATCCACATGGACCACCGTGGAGGCACGGTGGAACTGATCGCGAACGGCTTTGGCGATGCCTCCCCAGACGAGAAGACGATCGGAGAGTTGAGCCGGTCGATACTTGACCTGCAGGAGAGGGAGCCGGCGGGATCCGAGGCGGCTGACACGAGCGTTCCAGAGAATGTGGATGTCGACCTGGATGACAACGCGTACTGCGAGGTCATCCGCGCCATGCAGCAGCACATCCTGGCGGGGGATGTATTCCAGATCGTCCCCTCCCGCACCTTCCGCCTGCCATGTCGTGATCCGCTTGCCGCCTACAAACACCTCCGCCGGCTCAACCCGAGCCCCTACTTGTTCTATCTGGATGGCGCTGGCTTCGTTCTATTCGGAGCCTCCCCGGAGACCAGCCTGCGGGTCGAGGGAAATCCTCCGCGCGTCACCATAGCCCCGATCGCCGGTACGCGGCCTCGAGGGCGCTCGCGCGATGGCCGGTTCGATCACGATCTGGACAACAGGCTCGAAGCCGAGTTGAAGCTCCACGGCAAGGAGCTCGCGGAGCATGTGATGCTCGTCGACCTCGCGCGCAACGACATCGCAAGGGTGAGCGAGCCAGGTTCGAGGATCGTATCCCGACTGCTCGAGATCGAGCGTTACAGCCATGTCATGCATCTGGTCAGTCGGGTGGAGGGGCGACTGCGTTCCGAGCTGGATGCGCTCCATGCATTGCAGGGAACGATGACCATGGGCACCCTGACCGGAGCCCCCAAGGTCGAAGCGGCTCGCTTGCTGCGCCGCTGGGAAACGGACCGGCGCGGTCCCTATGGCGGCGCGATCGGCTACCTGACGTCCGAAGGCGCGATGGACACAGCGATTGTGATCCGCTCTGCACTGGTCGCCGGCGGACACGCCCACGTTCGCGCGGGGGCGGGAATCGTCTTCGACTCCGACCCGCAGGCAGAGGCTGATGAGACACGGGCGAAAGCGAGCGCTGTCCTGCAAGCCGTCGCCCGCGCGGCCTGGGAGGGCGCATGAGGGGCTTGCCGAACGTCCTGGTGATCGACAACATCGACTCCTTCGTCTTCAACCTTGTCGATGAGTTCGCGCGTCGTGGCTGTTCTGTACAGGTTCATCGCAACACGATCACGACCGCGCGGGCTCTCGAACTCCTTGACTGCACCCCGACCCCGAAGCTCCTGGTCGTGAGTCCAGGTCCAGGAACCCCCGCTCGAGCAGGATGCATCGTCGAGCTGCTACGCCGCCTGCCCGAGGGGATCGCCGTGCTGGGCGTCTGTCTGGGACACCAAGCGCTGGTCGAGGCGCTGGGCGGAAGCGTGGGCGGAGCGGGTGAGATCATTCACGGGAAGAGTTCGCTGCTGCCGCACGACGGTACCGGTCTCTTTGCCGGCATAGCCAGTCCCATGATGGTCGGCCGTTACCACTCCCTCGCGGCGACGCGGGTTCCTCCCGATCTCGCGATCGTGGCCCGCCTCGGTGAGATCGTCATGGCCGTCCAGCATCGTTCACGCCCCATCTGGGGCGTTCAGTTCCATCCCGAATCGATCCTCACGCCCATGGGAGGGCGCTTGCTCGATAACGTCCTTGCAATGTCAACGGCCGGTCGAGGGGAGTCATAGCATGCACCAACTTCTGGATCGGATAGCCGACCGTCATGATCTGGATCGTGATGAGGCAGAGAGGCTGTTCGGCGCCATGATCGATGGGGAGCTCACTCCCGTACAGATCGCCGCACTGCTCATCGGCTTGCGAATGAAGGGAGAGAAGCCTCAAGAGATCGCCGGGGCGGCGAAGGCAGTTCGCGATCGGGCGACAGGCTTTCCCGCGCCTGAAGGTCCCTTCATGGACGTTTGCGGGACAGGGGGCGACGGCGCGGGGAGCCTCAACATATCCACCGTCGCGGCGATCGTCCTGGCCGAGATGGGGATCCCCGTGGTGAAGCACGGCAACCGTTCGGTCTCATCGAAGTGCGGCTCGGCCGATCTCCTCGAGGCCTTCGGCGTGAGACTCGACCCCGAATCGTCTACTGCGAGGAACTGCCTTGATCGAGTCGGGATCTGTTTCCTCTTTGCCCCCCAGTACCACCAGGGTCTGCGTCACGCCATGCCCGTCAGGGCAGCTCTCAAGATGAGGACCATCTTCAACATCCTCGGGCCACTGGTGAACCCCGCCCGCCCGCCCTTTCAGCTCCTCGGGGTGTACGATCCTGCGCTCGTGGAGACGATGGGACTGACACTGTCCAGCCTAGGTGTGAGGCGCTCTCTGGTCGTGCACGGCGGCGGAATGGATGAGATCTCCGTCTCGGGGCCTACCAGCGCAATGCTGACTGAGGACGGACTCGTGCGCCGTCTTGAGATCCTGCCCGAAGACGCAGGCCTAAGGCGGTTCCCTCTACACTCCCTCGCCGGCGGGGATGCAGCGCAGAACCGGCGAACCGTCGAGGCCCTCCTCTCGGGGCACGGGGAAGCGGCTCATGAGGCGTCCGTGGCGATCAATGCGGGAGCGGCGGCCTGGGTGGCGTCGGCGGCGAAAGACATTCGTGAGGGCACGCAGGCGGCTTTGGAGGCGATGCGCTCAGGCCGCTGCCTTGCTCGCCTGAGCGCGTGGGTGAAGCTCTCGCACGAGGAGCCTCAGAAGGCGGGACCATCGCATGGTGCTTGACCGAATTATTCCTCACAAGAGGGAGGAAGTCGCGCGCCGCAAGGCAGAACGGCCACTGAACTCCTTCGTGGATCAGCTAATCCCATCGCACCGGTCCTTCGCCCGAGCGATCGAGGGGTCATCGACCGGTTATGTCCTCGAGGTGAAGCGAGCCTCGCCGTCCCGAGGAACGATCCGCGCCGAGAAGGACTTCGATCCGGAAGCGATCGCGAAGAGCTACAACCCGATCGCAGATGCGATTAGCGTTGTCACCGATCGCGACTTCTTCGGGGGAGGATTCGACGTCCTGGAGAGGGTGCGCGCCGGAACTACCCTCCCGGTGTTGTGCAAGGATTTCGTCGTCGATCCGTATCAGGTCTGCGAGGCGAGGTTGCATGGTGCGGACGCGGTTCTTTTGATGCTCGCAGTGCTCGACGATCGGACATTCAGAGAGTGCGCCGCCGCCGCTGCCTCCTTGTCGATGGATGCTCTCGTCGAGGTCGACGATCACGATTCGCTCACAAGGGCTCGTTCATTGGGAGCGGAGATCGTGGGGATCAACAACCGGGACTTGAGAACCTTGGAGGTCGATATCACTCGAACGATGAGGTTGGCTCCGGCGGCGGGCTTCGCCCGGAGCATCGTCTGCGAGTCGGGGATCTCGACTCACGCCCAGGTCCGCGAGCTGCGCCCGCATGTCGACGCCTTCCTGGTGGGGACGGCGCTCATGGAGCGCCGCGACCTCGCGACGGCGGTCCGCGAGCTTGTCTTCGGGACCGTGAAGGTCTGCGGCATCACGAGGGAAGAGGACGCACGCGCAGCTTCCGAAGCCGGGGCGATCTACGGAGGCCTGATCTTCGCCGAGTCGTCACCTCGTCGCGTCGAGCCGGAGCAAGCAGCGCGCCTCGTCCGTTCGGCTCCGTCACTCCGCTGGGTCGGCGTGTTCGTGGGGGATCGAGTTGAGCGGATCGCGCGTTTGGCGGATGAGCTGAACCTCGCCGCGGTGCAGATCATCCAGGACGATTCGAGTTCCGGGCGGCTCGACGAAGCGTTTACTCGGCGACTACGCGCGGGGATCGGCGGCGAACGGGAGATATGGGTCGTTCGCCGAGTCCGGGACAAGAGGCCCGATCTCGATCCTGGTCCGGCCGACCGCGTTCTGCTTGACACCTTCGACCCCGGGCGGGCGGGCGGAACAGGCAGGGCCTTCGATTGGTCCCTGATCGCCGGCGCCGATCTTGCGCGGGTCGTTCTCTCCGGAGGACTGCGTCCGGAGCTGGCTGCTGCCGCGGACATGATGGGCGCCGGCATCCTCGATGTCTGCTCGGGCGTCGAGGCGGCCCCCGGCAGGAAGGACCGCAACCTGCTGCGGGATTTCTTCGCCGCCCTGCGCGGACAGGGTGCAGAACGGGGAGGCGCCTGACATGCGACTCGACGGACGGTTCGGTCGGTGGGGAGGATGCTTTGTTCCCGAGATCTTGGTCCCTGCCCTCGAGATGCTCGAGGCCGCATGGCTCGATCTCCGAGACCACCGTGCCTTCCGGGAGGAGTTGGAGGGTTTACTTCGCAGCTATGCCGGCCGCCCTACCCCTCTCTATCTATGCCGCAACGTAGCGCACGGGACAGGAGTCCGGATCTGGCTCAAGAGGGAAGACCTTCTCCATGGTGGCGCGCACAAGACAAACCAGGTCCTGGGCCAGGCGCTTCTTGCGCGGCACATGGGCAAGGCGAGACTGGTGGCAGAGACGGGTGCGGGCCAGCACGGAGTCGCGACCGCCATGGCCGGGGCTTTGTTCAACTTCGAGACGACGGTCTACATGGGGGCCAAGGACATCGACCGGCAGAAGCCGAACGTACATCGGATGGAACTGATGGGAGCCAAAGTGAAGGCGGTTACGAGCGGCTCGGCCACACTGAAGGACGCGATCAACGAAGCCCTCCGGGATTGGTCAGGGAGCTATCCTACGACCCACTACATGCTCGGCACCGCCGCGGGGCCGCATCCGTTTCCCAGCCTTGTGCGTGACTTCCAGGCTGTTATCGGTCGGGAGGCGCGGGAACAGATTCTCGACGCGGCGGGAAGGCTCCCGGACGCCGTGATCGCCTGCATTGGCGGCGGCTCGAACGCCATCGGCATCTTCCAGGCGTTCCGCGACGACGCGGATGTGAACCTGGTCGGAGTCGAGGCGGGGGGTCACGGACTCGAAACCGGAAAGCACGGCGCCACCCTCGCCCGAGGTCGCATGGGCGTTCTCCACGGAGCCGTCACGCCGATCCTCCAGGATGAGCACGGCCAGGTGCAGGAATCCCACTCGATCTCCGCCGGGCTCGACTATCCGGGCGTCGGCCCCGAGCACGCGCACCTTCGCGACACCGGCCGGGCGACCTACACCTCTGTGACCGACGTCGAAGCCCTCGATGCTTATGAAGCCCTCGCTCGTCGAGAAGGCATTCTGCCTGCGCTCGAGTCTGCACACGCGCTCGCCGAGGCTTTGAGGCGCGCTCTTCGCACGGCGGGCTCCGCTGATCTGCTGGTCAACCTCTCGGGCAGGGGGGACAAGGATCTCGAGACGGTCATGCAGGCGCGCGCCGTCAGGAGCTTCTGCGTGGAGCGGAACCAAGCCCGTACAGAGGTCAAGCCGTGAGCGACCGATACGCCAGCATGTTTGCGAGGCTCCGGCGACGGGGCCAGATCGCCTTCGTCCCGTTCACCATGCTCGGGGATCCGAATCCGCAGTCGAGCCTCGAGGTCCTCAAAGCCATGGCAGAAGGGGGCGCCGACGCGCTGGAGCTTGGGATCCCCTTCTCGGATCCGACCGCTGACGGCCCGACGATTCAGGCCGCGGCCCGAAGGTCCCTGACGGCCGGGACCACGCCTGCAGACTGCCTCGTCATGATCCGCGCGATGCGGTCGGCTTTCCCAGATCTTCCCCTGGGCCTCCTGGTCTATGCGAACCTCGTTGTCGCTAACGGGGTCGAGAGATTCTACGCCGAAGCGGCAGCGGCAGGTCTCGACTCAGTTCTGGTCGCTGACGTACCGACTCTTGAAGCCACACCCTTTTGCGAAGCCGCGCGAGGGGCGAGAGTCGATCCCATCCTCTTGCTCCCCCCGAACGCGAGTCCCGCCTGTTTGGACAAGATCGCCGGCGAATCCAGGGGCTATACGTACGTGGTGAGCCGGAGGGGCGTGACGGGGGCGGACGAGGAGATCAGTCTGCCGGACAGCAAGCTTCTTCGGGAACTCGCCCTCCGGAATGCGGCGCCTCCCCTCCTCGGATTCGGCATCTCCCGTCCCGAACATGTCGTCGCCGCACGGAAGGCAGGCGCGGCCGGCGTGATCTGCGGTTCTGCGGTGGTTGAACGCGTCGAGGCGCAACTCGCAGGTGGGACCGGGGCGATCGTCAAGTGCGTGCGGTCGTTCGTGGCGGAGATGAAGGCAGCCACGAGTGAGAACCGTTAGCGGGGCGGAGTGATGGACGACGCGAGGCGGGTCAGGGGAACCGGACAGTCGAACAGTTGTCTCGGGACGAACGATGGCTGATCCAATTACATTAGAGGCTCCAGGCTCGAAGAGCGCGACCCAGCGTGCCTTGCTGCTCGCCTCCCTCGCGCCCGGAACTTCCACTCTTCGGGGAGCACTCGACTGTGACGACGCGCGGGCGTTGCGCGGGGCGCTCCAGCGGCTCGGGATTGATGTACGAACCGAAGGTACGGAGTGGACCGTGCAAGGCGGCGTCTATCGGTCCCCCTCCGAACCTCTGTTCTGCGCCGAGGCAGGGACCTGCCTACGCTTCCTAGCGGCGGCTTCGTTGCTCATCGAGGACCGCGTCACGCTGGACGCAGCTGAGCAGCTCCGGCGCAGGCCGGTCCGCGAAGTCGTCGATGCGCTGCGCGTGCTCGGGAAGCGGGTCGAGCACCTGGGCGCAGAGGGGTTCGCTCCATTCGTCGTATCTCAGGAAGGTCCTATCCCGGGTCGGGTCCGGGTCGATGCAAGCGGTACGAGCCAGTTTCTGTCGGGGCTCCTGATGCTCTCTCCCTTGCTGGGAGGAATGGAGGTTACGGTGACCGGCAAGATCGCGTCGCGCGCATATGTGGAGCTCACCCGCACGATGATGGTCCGCTTCGGCGGTCCTGCAATCGAGGATCTGGGAACCGGCTTCCGCGCGCCCGCCGGGTCCTATCGGCCGACTCAGATACAGATCGAAGCGGACTGGTCATCAGGGGCCATGCTGCACGTCGCGGGCTGGCTGACTGGCCGCCGGGTGTCGATTCCGAATCTGGATCCCCACTCCACACAGGGCGATCGCAGGATCGTAGATTTCCTGCATGAACTGGGGCGGCCCCGCCCTCACACCTTCGATCTGTCGGACTGCCCAGACCTGATCACTCCTCTCGCCGTGGCCTGCGCCTTCGCATCGCAGCCGAGCGTGATCGGCGACGTCGCGCACGCGAGGCTCAAGGAGTGTGACCGGATCGCCGCGGCGGCAAAGATGCTGGCCGAGGTCGGCATCACAGTGGAGGAGCGCCGCGACGGTCTGCGGATCTTCCCCGGTGAAACCCTCGGGGACGATCCTCGGACCTCTCCGCCCTTCGCGCGCCTGGGTGCCCGGATCGAAGACTTCGGGGACCACCGCATGGCGATGGCTGCGGGTTTGCTCTCGTTGCGCGTTCATGGAGTGCACACAGCGAATCCCGAGTGTGTTCAGAAGTCCTTTCCGCGGTTCTGGGAAGTGCTGGAACGGTTGCGGTGCTCGATCGATCGATAGCCCCGTATGGTCAAGAAACTCAGCCGAGGCGCAACTCACGCTCGCGCTTTGATTGCGGGCCTTCGTCCAGCACCGATTTCAGCCCGTTGACCGGCCGAGTCATGCGCCCGATGCTCTCCCTCTTGCCGCTCCGGCATCGGACCAACCATGAACTTCGTCCTCCAACCCTGGCAGCTACTCCTCACCATCCTGGCCGGCATGATCAACCGGCAGCAGCAAGAGGTCATCGAGCATCTCCGCGCCGAGAATCAGGTCCTGAAGGAAGCCCATGGCAAGAGAAGAATCAGGCTCAACGACGACCAACGCCGACGCCTGGCGGTCAAGGGAAAGATCCTCGGCCGGAAGCTACTCGGTGAGATCGGCGCTGCCTTCTCCCCCGACACTATCCTTCGCTGGCACCGGCAGCTCGTGGCCGAGAAGTGGGATTACAGCAATCGCCGCCAGTCCGTGGGGCGGCCACGAGTCAGGCCGGAGATCGTTGACCTGGTCCTGCGCATGGCCCGCGAGATTCCGACCTGGGGCTACGACCGCATCCAGGCTGCACTGGCCAACCTCGGGCACAAGATCTCAGACACGACGGTCGGGAACATCCTCCGAGAGCACGGGATCGAACCAGTTCCGGACCGGAAGCGGCGGTCCCCCTGGAAGGGGTTCCTGGAGGCTCATTGGGACGTGCTCGGGGCGATCGACTTCACGACGATCGAGGTCTGGACGAAGTCGGGACGGCTCACCTTCTACCTGCTCTTCGTCATGGAGGTGGCCACGCGCCGCGTCTGCTTCGCGGGCTGCACAGCCAGCCCTGACGAGAGGTGGATGAAGCAGGTTGCGAGGAATCTGACCGTCTATGGCGACGGATTCCTCGAGGGCAAGCGGTACCTTCTGATGGACCGAGATTCCAAGTTCAGCGCTGCATTTCGGGCAATCCTCAGGGGCACGGATGTGGAAGCGGTGCGCTTGCCGCCGCGGTCGCCCAACCTGAACTCTCACCTCGAACGGTTTCTTCGGAGCCCCAAGCAAGAGTGCCTGGATCGCATGATCTTCTTCGGCGAGTCGCCGCTGCGTCGGGCGACCATCGCGTTCCTTGCCCATTATCACGGCGAGCGGAATCACCAGGGGCTCAGCAACCGGCTGATCGAACCCGACGATAGCGTTGGACGGGCCACTGGCCCGGTCCGATGCCGCAAACGCCTCGGTGGCATGCTGCGCTACTACTACCACGAGGCCGCGTAGGCTCACCCGTCGCCCCGATGTCCGTCGAAGAACCACCTATTCACCCGGATAGCTCCGTCTTCCAACCACCATCACCCCTGCACGCGGACCTGAACAGCCGACCTCTCGACTCAAACCCGCCCCAGCCGAGCTCCCGAACTCCGGTTTCCCGCCGCGGTTGACCCTCGTCCGAATTGTTTTACCTTACGAGGGTGGCACTACATCGTGTTTCGGAATCCGGCGAACTGGGAACAAAGCAGTTACGCCGCCGAACTCCTCGAAAAAAGCTCGGCGGCGCCTCGAACTGCGGAAGTTAGGCTAGCGAAACGCGGAGCGGAGCCACCCCCATGTCTTGAGAAGTGCGGGAGGATCCTCGATTGCGGCGGGATCCTGGACCACCCGGATCGTCACATTCGCGAGGTTCTCGATGTGTCCGCTGCCGTCGTTGTTCCCGAACCATGATGCTTGCCATACGTGATCGCCGAGCTGAAGGGGGGCTGTGGTTTGAAGGCTGACCGGGAAGACGACCGGATTAGCCTGTCCGTCGTCTCCCGTGTGGGTGGGGCCTGTCCTTCGGACCAGTTCGGTGTGGTTCTCGTTGTAGAGGATGGCCCTTATCCATCCCGTCTGGGTACCGCCGTTCAAGGTGACGGTCACGGCGTCCCCCGGATAGTAAGTGGGTCTGTCCGCCGTAGCAGAGAGAGTCCCGATGTGGTGATGGCAGCCGTTGCAGGTGGGCGTATCGTTCGAGTGACACGATGCGCACTGATTGGTGAAGAACGTCGGCCTTGCCAGTGACCCACGCATGGGGACTACGAGCAGGGCGAGACCCAGTGCGAGAATTCCTGATGCTGTGAACCTTCTGTTGTGCATCGCTGATTACCTCCTGTGGGTTGCGGCGACACACCCCGCGCGCGCTTCGGAGGCGGCCAAGTAGAGCCTATCCGATGTCGGGGAGATCAGCAAGACTCTTTTCCTAATAGTGAGACCGGGGAGAGGCGGCTTGCGCTAATCCTTGTCTCGGTGGTGTAGCTTTCAGGCCGAGGGCGGGTTCGCGCAACCCGTGGAAGGGATGGCGGTGTGTGATGAGGCCTCGGGTTTCCTTGCCTATCGGCTGTTCGCCGGCCGCGCCTGACGCCGGGGGCCGCCGGCGCGGCCCTTCGACGTTGAACCTTCACCCTGCACCCGCTACATTGACCCCAGCACCGAGGACACCATGGCTACCCATCTCACCCAGGCGCGCGCCGGCATCGTCACGCCGGAGATGCGCGACGTCGCGGCGGACGAGGGGCTCGCCCCCGAGCTCGTCCGCGAGCGCGTCGCCGCCGGCACGGTCGTCATCCCCAAGAACGTCCACCACGACATCCGCGCCCGCGGCGTGGGCCTGGGCCTGCGCACCAAGACCAACGCCAACATCGGCGCCTCGGGGTTCCACCAGCTCCTCGACGAGGAGATCCGCAAGCTCGAGGCCGCGATCCACCACGGCGCCGACGCCGTCATGGACCTCTCCACCGGCGACGAGATCGACCGCGTCCGCGAGGAGCTGCTCCGCCGCTCGCCGCTCCCCCTGGGGACCGTGCCGCTCTACCAGGTCGCGGCCGAGGCCTCGATCCGCTCCATGGACGTGGAGACGCTGTTCCAGTGCATCGAGAAGCAGGCGCGGCAGGGCGTCGACTTCATGACCGTCCACTGCGGCGTCACGCGCGACACCGTGGCGAAGCTGCGCGCGCACGGCCGCCTGGCCGGCATCGTGTCGCGCGGCGGCGCGCTCCTCGCGGCCTGGATCGAGGCGACCGGCCGCGAGAACCCGCTCTACGAGCACTTCGACCGGCTGTGCGACATCTTCCACGAGCACGACGTCACCTTCTCCCTCGGCGATGGCCTGCGGCCCGGCGCCACCGGCGACGCCACCGACCGCGGCCAGGTCGCGGAGCTGCTCGTGCTCGGCGAGCTGGCGGAGCGGGCCCGCGCGCGCGGCTGCCAGGTGATGATCGAGGGGCCGGGGCACGTCCCGCTCGATCAGATCGCGGCCAACGTGCAGCTCGAGAAGCGCCTGTGCGGCGACGCGCCCTTCTATGTGCTCGGGCCGCTCACCATCGACTTCGCCCCCGGCTACGACCACATCACCGCCGCCATCGGCGGCGCGGTGGCGGCTGCGGCCGGCGCCGACTTCCTCTGCTACGTCACCCCGGCCGAGCACCTCCGCCTCCCCACCGTCGCGGACGTGATCGAGGGGGTGGTGGCCACGCGCATCGCGGCCTGCTCCGGCGACCTGGTCAAGGGGACCGGCGGCGCGCGGGAGCGCAACGCCGCCATGTCGCGGGCGCGCAAGGCGCTCGACTGGGAGACGCAGTACCTCCTGGCGCTCGACCCCGACCGCGCGCGCAATTACAAGGAGGGGAGCGAGGCCAAGGGGTCGAAGGTCTGCACCATGTGCGGCTCGCTCTGCTCGATGAACATCGACTCGGCCACCACCGCCAGGGGCGGCGCCTTCGTGCCGGCCGTGGCGTCCACCGCGGGCGCCGCGCGCCCCGAGCGCGCCCCCGACGGTTGCCCCCTCCCCGCCGCGCGCTGACCCGCGCCGCCGCGCGAGCCACGACCTCAGGCCTCGGGCCTCAGGCCGCAGGCCTCACAGGCACGGGGTCGTCGACTCGCCGCACAGCTCCGCCTCGTACTCGATGGCGCTGGCGCCGGCGATGGCGCCGGTGACGGGCGCCCGGCCGCTCTGCCTCGCGGCCGTGAGGCTCACGGTCCCCGTGGGCACCTCGGCCCGCCAAACCGGACTCCCGCGAGGGAGAGGCCGGGTTCCATGGGGTGACGGAGAGGTCCGTAGTAGCGAGGAAGCCGGGTAACGCCGGTGGAGCGAAGGGGCCTTAGGTCAAGGAGAGCGTCCGAAGTGGCGACAGCCAGGAGAGTGGCGTGAGCCTATCACCTCCGGAATCGGTTGGGAAGCTACAGGTGGCGCTGCATGCCAAAGCGAAGGGGTCACCCGAGTACCGTTTCTACTCGTTGTACGACAAGGTGTATCGAGCCGACGTACTGGGATACGCCTACCGCCTGTGCCGGGCAAACGGCGGGGTGGCGGGAGTGGACGGGCAGAGGTTCGATGACATCGAGACCTACGGGGTGGAACGTTGGTTGGGTGAACTGACGGAAGAGCTTCGAACGAAGCGATATCGACCCGAGGCGGTTCGGCGGGTTCATATTCCGAAGCCGGGCCGACCGGGGCGGACGCGACCTCTGGGGATACCGACGATACGAGATCGAGTTGCGATGACGGCCGTAGTCGTGGTTCTGAGCCCGATCTATGAGCCCGACTTGCAGCCCGAGCAGTACGCCTACCGGACCGGGAGGAATGCCTTGGACGCGGTTCGCCACGTCCATGCGCTCTTGAAGTCGCGGCACTGGGAGGTAATCGAGGCCGACCTGTCGGGTTACTTGGAGACCTCGCCACAATGCACCTCCTTTCATCGAGTGCCCTCAAGGAGGGCTTGTTGATCGGCCAACACCTTGATGCGCAACCCCTTTCGTCTTCCTCGAGTTACGTGGATGGCCTCGAGCTGTCCCCGCTTTACACGCTGCAACACGGACTGACGGGAGATGCCGAGACAGCGCACAGCGTCGACGATCGGTACATAGCCTTCAGGCTCGTCTTGGACGAAGCGCGCGCGCAACTCCTCGGTGATTCTGATGCGCCACGGTGCGCCCGGCGTCAGCAGCTCACGAATCGCAGTCGGATGCGGCGGCGCTTGCCCTCTGCTCCATCGCGGGAGGTTGCCGGTGTTGAGGCCGAGGCGCCTTGCGAGCTGGATCTGCATGCCTCGGGGAGAGTGGGGGGCAAGGGAAGGGGGCAGAGGGCGTCGTTCTCTCGCCGTCGCCGCATGCCGTGGGCGCAGTTGCTCCGCCGGCTGTTGCACGTCGATGCTCTCTCCTGCCCTCGGTGTTCGACGGCGGCGAAGTCGATCCCGATGGTTGTGCTCGCTTTCCTGACCGATGCCGATGTGGTGGGCCGGATCCTGCGGCATCTT
>VGJL01000046.1 GCA_016867495.1 Candidatus Eisenbacteria bacterium
GGGGACGGCCGTCGTGGCCGCCACGCTGGCCCTGTTCAACCAGGGGACCGCCGAGAACGCTTCCCTTCTCTACGGTGACCCCGCAAGCGGGATGGGCGAGCCCGTCCCGGATTGGCGCTGTGGCGGGGAGGCCCGATTCCGGGTCGCGCCGGGTTCCACGATCCTGCAGTTCCGGGAGCAGTGCTTCTTCGGATCGATCGTGGTCCTCTCGGGCGAAGAGGCGGGGCTCGACGGGGCCCGCTGTCTGGCGGAGCGCGCGTGCTCCCTGGTGCAGCAGGCCGTCCCCGTGAAGAGGGAAGCGTGGGGGAGCCTCCGGGCCCTCTTTCGATGACCGATGCCCGCGCGGGAGCCCGGCCCATCGGGAGCGGCCGGCGCGACCCAGCGCATACATCAAGGAGGTTATGCGATGCTTGATCACAGCGGCCGCAGGGGCTCGACGGCGGACGGCGATCTGCCCGCCAAGGCCGGATCGGGCGGGAAGACGCGTCACGACGGGCTTGGCCTCGATCCGTGGGGCGCGCTCCTGACCCGGCGCCGGTTCCTCGGAGCAACCGCCATGGGGGCTGTCGGCATTCTCAGCGCCCGGGACCTCCTGGCGCCCAAGCCGACGCGCGCCGATGGGCGATCCACGCGCGTCGTTCGGACCTACCACGCAGGCGCCACGACCGGGTGGACGACGGTCAACCAGGGGCCCGTCGACATGATGGTCCACGCGGCCATCCGCGCCCTCACAGGCGTCGGCGTGACCGCCTGGGCATGGAAGAGCCTCTTCCCGGGGATCACCGCCGCGCACAAGGTCGGCCTCAAGATCAATCTCGCCTGCGGGGACGTCCCGACTCATCCCCAGATCGTCAACGCGATCATCGATGGCCTGCTCATGATGGACTTGAACGGCGCGACGCTGCCGGAGGAGAACATCATCGTCTGGGACATGGACAACGCCTTCTTCTGCGCGCAGACCGGATATGCGGTCAACTACGGAGGCCCCGGAGTCCAGTACTTCGGCACCGACCACGCGGGCGTAGGGTTCGACACCGGCAGGAGCTTCGTCATCCAGCATCCGCACGGCTCCACCACGACGCATCATCCCTCCCAGATCCTGTCGCAGATGATCGACTACATGATCAACGTCGCGGTCATCAAGGACCACAGCGACGCGGGAACGACGCTCTGCCTCAAGAACAACTACGGCTCCTTCGACAACGTCTGGGTGAGCCAGATGCACAGGAGCGGCTACTACGGGGACGGCCACACGAGAGGGGAACCCGAGCTGAATCGCGTGATGCGCGACGAACTGGGCAACAAGACCAAGCTCTTCGTGGTGGACGCGACCTTCGGTCTCTACACGGGCGGCCCGGGGTACACTCCCCCGGGGCATACCCCCCCGAACTGGAGATACAACAGCCTCATCATGGGGCTCGACCCGGTCGCTGTGGATACGATCGGAACCGCCAAGATCAACGAGGAGCGGATTCGAAACGGCCTGGGCGCTCTGACCCCGAGCCACATCCATGCGGCCGCCCAGCCTCCCTATAGCCTGGGAACGGACGAGATGGCACAGATCGAGCTACTCGAGATCGACGCGGCCCTGGCGGCGGAGGTGGACGCCGCGGCGGCCGCGGCGGGCGGGGTCGCGCTCCTGCCCCCTTCCCCCAATCCTGCAAGAGGGAGTTGCAACCTGCGATTCCGCAACGCCGAAGCCTGCGAGGTCGAGATCCTCGTCGCCGACGCGGGCGGCTCCGTCGTCCGCCGGTGGGGCCGCGTCCCCTACGGACCCGGCTCGCACGCCGTCTCGTGGGACGGCCGCGACCAGGGCGGATCTCCTCTTGCGAGCGGGGTCTATTTCTGCGAGCTTCGTTCCCAGGGCGCGGCGCAGCGACAGCAAGTCGTGCTGATCCGTTAGCGCCCGCGCAGGCCGCGAAGGGAGGCATCATGGACAGAGCAGCGCGGCGATCGCCAAGGACCGGTGCGCCCCGGACACACTCCTCTGCGCCCGACAGAGGCAGGCGCGACTTCCTGAGGACGTCCACGCTCGCAGCCCTCGCGGCCCTGGGGTCGAGGGCCAGCGCGCTCGGCGCCGCCGATCCCATGCGGCAGGCGCCGCTCGAGCCGGCGAACCTCCTTCCCGGCAGGATCGTCCTGCTCCGTGAGCCGGAGATGGACGGGCATCTGGAGACGATCGACGAGGCGCGTGTCGCGAGCGTCGTTCATCAGGGAGTCCGCGTGCTGGCGAATAAGCTGACGACCGCGAGCGCATTCGAGTCGCTCTTTCCCGGTCTCACATCGACCTCCAAGATCGCGATCAAGGTCAACTGCATCGGCCCGTGCGACACGAGGTGGGAAACGGTTCGGGGCATCGTCTCGGGGCTCGCGCAGATGCTGAGCTCCACCTACGACGTCTCCCAGGTGACCATCTTCGACCGCGACCTCTCCGACCATGGCTACACCGCCGATAGATTCACGTTCAACGGCCGCACGGCAGCGCTCCGGGCAGACATCAATCCGGGGTCCTACTATCCGTACGGGAGCTACAGGCTGTCGAGCTACATCCTGAACGCCGACCACCTGATCGACGTCCCCGTGCTGAAGAGCCACAGCGACACCAACAATCAGATCACCGTGGCGCTCAAGAACCACTACGGCTCCTGCTTCCCATCGAGCCTCTGCGGCAACATCCCCGGGATGCTGACGGTCAACGCCGATCAGCACATCAAGGGCAAGACCCGTCTCGTGATCACCGACGCGATACGAGGGACCTACAATGGGGGGCCGGGAGAGCCGGCTCAGAACTGGAACACCTTCCCCGAGCAGAAGCCGAACACCCTCTTCTTCGCCACCGACCCGGTCACGAACGAGTACTGGGCCAGAGACATGATCAACGACGAGAGGCAGTCGCGCGGGTGGTCGACCAAGCCCTGCCCATGGATCGAACAGGCCTCGGGGGCTCCCTACAACCTTGGCGTGAGCAACCCGGCGCAGATGACGGTCATCAGCATGAACGCCGCCGATGTGCCCGGGGAGACCGAGACGCAGACGGGGACCACGTTCCTCGCGCCGAGCGTCCCGAATCCCTTCCGCGAGAGGACTTCGATCCGCTTCCGCATGGGGCACGGCGGACTGGCGGCCGTCGCCATCTACGACGTATCGGGTCGTCTCGTGCGCGATCTGGGCGAGCGTTCCTACGGCGAAGGGTACGCGACCGTCCCGTGGGACGGCCGCGATGCGGACGGTCGCGCGGTCGCGGCCGGCGTCTACCTGGCGCGGCTCTCGACCGATTCGGGGACGCGCTCTCGGAGGCTCGTCAGGAGCCGCTGAGCCCCCCTGCTTCTCCTCGGCTCGTGCGCGCGGCCTAGGCCGCGCGCGCCCTCGGCGCCTTGACGAAGTGGATGACCACCGAAGCGGCCAGGCAGAGCACCCCTGAGAGGATGAAGGCCAGATTGTAGTTGTTCGTCGCCTGCTTGACCAGCGGCGCGAGCAGGTTCCCCAGCAGGCCGCCGACCCCGTAGGCGGTGAAGACCATCCCGTAGTTGATCCCGATGCTCTTGGTCCCATAGAAGTCGGTCGTCATGGCCGGATAGATGGCCAGGTATCCGCCGAAGGTGGCTCCAACGAGGGCGATGCCGATCCAGAACCAGAACGGCATGGCGGGGATCAGGAAGTAGCTCAGGACCGCCAGCCCGTTGATCAAATAGATGAAGAAGAGGGTCCTCGTGCGCCCGATCGAATCCGACAGCCTCCCCCAGAGAATCCTGCCGAGCGCATTGAAGATCGCCAGCACGCTCACGCCGAGCGCGGCCGTCGCCTTGCTGTATCTGCCGAGCTCCTGCGCGATCGGCGATGTCTGGCCGATGATCATGAGGCCGCTGCCGGCGCCGATGAAGTAGAGGATCCAGATGAGCCAGAACTGACTCGTTCCGAGCATCTGGGCGGTCGTGTAGTCGATTCTGGCCGCGACCCCGGCCGCCGGCTGCGGAGGAGTCCACCCCGCCGGCCTGTACCCCGCGGGAGGGTTCCGGAGGATGAGGGCCCCGAGGATGACCACCACCACATAGGCGATGCCCAGATAGCGGAAGGTCGGGAAGACGCCCGCGGTCCCGATCAGGCGCGCAGCCAACGGCCCCACGATCAAGGCGCCCGCGCCGAAGCCGGCGACCGCGAGCCCAGTGATCAGCCCGCGCTTGTCGGGGAACCACTTCACGCCGGCCGAGATCGGACAGACGTAGGCGAAACCGATCCCGATCCCGGAGATGACTCCGTACGAAAGGATCAAGGCGGTCACGCTCTGGGCGAGGCTCGAGAGGATCATCCCGACGCCGAGCAGGATCCCGCCCATGATCGCTCCGGCGCGCGGGCCGAACCTGTCCTGGATCCTCCCGCCCAGAACGGTGGCCAGGGCGAAGAAGATCAGAACGAAGGAGAACGGCAGGGTCGCCTGCGTCGGCGTGATGCCGAGCTCCGCTTCCAGCGGCTTTCTGAAGACGCTCCAAGCATAGACCGCGCCCAGGCACAGCTGGACCAGTAGCGCGCCGACCACGATCAGCCAGCGATTGAATCCCTTCTGCTCACTCATTGCGGCTCCCCCTCCATGTGACACATCCCCGAAAGGCAAGCGGCAGGGGCGGGAACCATCCCGCCCCTGCCGGTCCTGCTCACGACGCAATCACTCCGCGGATCTCTACTCGTCCAAGGTCGAGATGTCGCCGATCTCCTTGCCGAGGGCCTGCGCCTTCAGAAGCCGGCGCATGATCTTCCCGGATCTGGTCTTCGGCAGCTTGTCCCTGAACTCGATCTCCTCGGGACGGGCGATCGGCCCGATCTCCTTGCTGACCCAGTCCGTGAGCTCCTTCTTCATCTCTTCCGAGGCGGTGAAGCCGACCTTCAGCGTCACGTAGGCCTTGGGGACATCTCCCTTGACCTCGTGGGGCACGCCGATCACGGCCGCCTCCGCCACGGCGGCGTGGGCCACGAGCGCGCTCTCGACCTCCGCCGTGCCGAGCCGGTGCCCGGCCACGTTGAGCACTTCGTCCGCGCGCCCGCGGAACCAGAAGTAGCCGTCCTCATCCTTCGTGCACGAGTCGCCGGTCAGGTACCTGCCGGGGAATCGCGCCCAGTAGGTCTGCTTGTAGCGCTCGGGATCCTTGTAGAGGGTCCTCAGCATCGCCGGCCAGGGCTTGGTCAGGATCGCGAATCCGTTCTGCCCCGGCTGGATCGGTTGGCCGTGCTCGTCGACGACATCGGCCAGAATGCCGGGCAGGGGGCGCGTCGCGCTGCCGGCCTTAAGCGGCGTGATCGGCAGCGGCGAGATCATGAAGGTGCCCGTCTCGGTCTGCCACCAGGTGTCCATGATCTGGAGCCTCTCAGACCCGATGTTCTTCCTGTACCAGCGCCAGGCCTCCGGGTTGATCGGCTCCCCCACCGAGCCGAGAAGCCTCAGGCTCTTGAGGTCGTGCTTCTTGGGGAACTCCTCGCCGAAGCGCATGAACATCCGGATCGCGGTCGGCGACGTGTAGAGGATCGTCACCTTCTCGCGGGCCACGATGCTCCACCACCTGTCCGGCGCGGGGAAGTCGGGCGCCCCCTCGTAGAGGACCGAGGTCGCCCCCGTCATCAGAGGCGAGTAGACGATGTAGCTGTGCCCCGTCACCCAGCCGATGTCCGCCGCGCACCAGTAGATGTCGTTCGGCTTGATGTCGAAGACGAAATGTAGCGTGGAGTAGGTCCCCACGGCATACCCGCCGTGAACGTGGACGATCCCCTTCGGCCTCCCGGTCGTCCCGGAGGTGTAGAGCATGTAGAGGGGGTCCTCCGCGGCCATCTCCTCGCACGGGCACTCGTCCTTCTCTGCCTTCGTCAGCTCGTGCCACCAGTGATCCCGTCCCGGCTGCATCGGGCAGTCGTTGTTGGCGCGCTTGAAGACGATGCAATGCTTGATGGTCGGGCAGTCCTTGAGGGCATCGTCGCCGTTCGGCTTCAGGACGACGAGCTTGCCGCGCCGCTGGGCGCCGTCGGAGGTGATCAGGGCGACGGCCTCCGCGTCCTGGATCCGGTCCCGCAGCGAGCCGACGGAGAACCCGGAGAAGACGACCGAGTGGATCGCCCCGATCTTGGCGCACGCGAGCATGGCGATCGGAAGCTGGGGAATCATCGGCATCCAGATCGTGACGCGGTCGCCCTTCTTGATCCCGAGCCTCTTCATCGCGTTCGCGATCCGATTGGTCTCCTTGTAGACCATCTCGTAGGTCCAGCGCTCGATCTTCTCGTTCTGGGGCTCCGGCTCGTAGATGAAAGCCACCTTGTCCTTGGTCGCCGTCTTCATGTGCCGGTCGAGGCAGTTGTGGGTGATGTTGATCTTCCCATCTTCGAACCACTTGAAGAACGGCGCCTGGCTGTCGTTCAAGACCTTCGAGAAGGGCTTGAACCACTCGAGCTCCTTCGCCACCTCGCTCCAGTACCATTCCTGGTTCTCGGCGCGCTTGAGCAGGTCGTCATAGCTCTTGATTCCGTGCTTGTCCATGAACTGCTTGATGTTGCTGTTCGCAACCAGCTCAGCGGATGGACTATAGATCTCGTTCTCGGCCATCTTCCCAGTTCCCCTCCTCGCTCATGAGTTCATCTCTTCAACCGACCACACGAAAACCGCCGTGTCGATCGCCGGACTGCAAGCCGGCGCTCGCGACTATCCCCTGCGTCCAGACGGACGCCCGGATACACGGTTTGGAATCGGAAGGCAGTGGATCCCTCGAGGCATGTTCGCCCGCGCCGACATCGCGCATCGCCAGATCGAACCGTGCGGACCCGCAACGCAGCCCTGCCGACCAGGCCGATCCCGACCCTCCCAGCCTCCCCGCCCCACCAAAAAGCACGCGAGACTGCTCATCCATCCTATTCCGGCCCGCCGGAACCAGGCAAGCGATAAGACCCTGCCCGGGATAGGGGACCGGCCGGGCCGGCGGCGTCTCTTGTCCCCAACGGGATTCGAACCCGTGTTGCCACCTTGAAAGGGTGGAGTCCTAGGCCGAACTAGACGATGGGGACGGCGCTTCAAGGCGCGAATCCCGAGCCTACGGGACAGCCGTCCGAGAGGCAAGGGCCGAACGGTCCCCCGGGTCAGTCCCCGCCTTCGTCCCGGCTTGCGCTGTCCTCGGGAGGACGCTGGGGCAGAAGCCGATAGAAGCCGCCTGTCCGGCGGTCGTGCGCCCGGACAATCTCCGCTTCCCGGCCCTGGTCGGACGGGACGTAGGGCCTGCGGCGATCCTCGGGGACGCCTTCCGGCAGATAGCTTTCCTCGACCCATCTCCCCGGTTCGGCGTGCGGATAGCGGTATCCGCTCCCGTAGCCGAGACGCTCCATCAGTTCGGTGGGAGCGTTGCGGATCTTCAAGGGGACGCCCAGCGGACCGAGATCTCGGGCCATCGCCGCCGCCCGCCCGTAAGATTCGTAGACCGAGTTGGACTTGGCGCACAGGGCCAGATGGAGCGCCGCCTGGGCGAGAGCGAGGTGACCCTCCGGCGCCCCGATGAACTCATATGCGGCCGCGGCCGCGTTCGCGTGATGGAGCGCCGACGCGTCGGCCAACCCGACATCCTCCGACGCGAAGCGAACCATGCGCCGGGCGATGTAGCGGGGCTCCTCGCCCGACTCGATCATCCTCGCCAGCCAGTAGAGGGCCGCGTGGGGATCGCTCCCCCGCAGGCTCTTGATGAAGGCGGAGATCAGATCGAAGTGCTGCTCGCGCCCGATCGGAAGGCCGATCCCGCGCTCGCAGACCCTGGCGATCCAGGCGGCGCCGGGCCGCCGAACGCCGTCGGCGTCCGGCCGGGTCGCGGAGCAGAGCATCTCGAGCGCGCCGAGCATCCTGCGCGCGTCCAGTTCGGCGTGGGCGAGCAGAATCTCCCAGCCGTCGGCGGGGACTTCCATGGGGGACGATCCCAAGCCTCGTTCCCTGTCCTTAAGCGCCCGCGTCCCGAGCGCCTTCAGCTGCTCATCGGCCAGGGGCTTCAGCAGATGGACGGCGCACCTGGAGAGCAGTGGCGGTATCAGCTCGAAGGAAGGATTCTCCGTCGTCGCCCCGACCAGGACGATCCTTCCGCTTTCCACATGAGGGAGGAAGGCGTCCTGCTGGGCACGGTTGAACCGGTGGATCTCGTCGACGAACAGGATCGTCTTGACGCGCTCGCCCTGCCAGCGCTCTCGGGCCCTCTCGACCACTTCCCTCACGTTTCGGACGCCGGAGAGAACCGCGCTGAACCGCTCCGCCGCATGGCCGAGAAGGTCCGAGAGAAGCGTGGCGAGCGTGGTCTTGCCCGAACCCGGCGGCCCCCACAGAATCACCGAGACGAGCTTCCCCTCAGCGTGCAGCTTGCGGAGCGGCGCCTCCGGCGCGGTCAGGTGCTCCTGGCCCAGCACTTCGTTCCAGTCGCGCGGCCGCATCCTCTCGGCGAGCGGCGCGGGGGGCCGCGACTCGCTCTCGATCCCCGAGGATGAGACCCGGGGACCGGCGTCCGAATCGAAGAGCCCTTCCCGTCTATCCGGAGGAAGGTCCGGCGGGGACATGCTTGAGCGCGTCATCTCGCTGACGCCTCCCGCGGGCGGGTTGTCATTTGGACTCGCGCGCCAGTCGACCCGCGCGCTGCGACTCTAGATCGTCGCCCTCTCCGCTATGCCTCATCGCCGTAACCGTCAGGATGCTGCAACATCCATCGGCAGGCGGTGGCGACGATGTCATCGAGCGCGGCATGGCGCGGCCTCCATCCCAGGAGTTCGCGGGCCCGAGCGCTTGAGGCGACAAGGCGCGGTGGATCGCCGTGCCTCCGAGGCGCGTCTTCCCGCGGGACTCTCTTCCCGATCACGGCCTCGACGGTCCGCACCACGTCGAGGACCGAGAAACCGGAGCCGTTGCCGAGGTTCAGGACGAGCCTGTTCCCACCTCCGAGCTTCTCGAGAGCGAGGATATGGGCCTCGGCGAGGTCGATCACGTGGACATAGTCGCGGATGCACGTTCCGTCCGGCGTCGGATAGTCGGTGCCGTAGACAAGAAGCCGCGGCCCCAGCCCGAGCCCGGCGCGCAACGCCAGCGGGATCAGGTGCGTCTCCACGGCGTGATCCTCCCCGCGCTCCCCGCTCGCGCCGGCCGCGTTGAAGTAGCGAAGGGATCCGTAGGCGATGCCGTGCACCTGACGATACCACTCCAGGATCTGCTCGCAGATGAGCTTGCTCTCGCCGTACGGGTTGGTCGGCCGGGTCGGGGCCTCCTCCGGAATGGGAATCTCCTGCGGGTCGCCGTAGGTCGCCGCCGAGGACGAGAGGATGACTCTCTCGCACCCTTCAGCGGCGCACGCGTCGAGCAACGAGATCATCCCCCCGACGTTGTTCCGGAAGTAGAGACCCGGATCCTTCATCGACTCCCCGACCTGGCTGGACGCGGCGAAGTGGAGAACTCCATCGGGGTGGAGTTCGCGGATCAACTCGCGCAGACGCGGGCCGTCGTGCGTGGAGCAGACTTGGAGGACCGAGGACGGAGGAACTGCCGCCCGGTGTCCACGACTGAGGTCGTCCACAATCCAGACCTCGTGGCCTCGGTCGATCAGGACCTCCGAGGTGACGCTGCCGATGTACCCGGCCCCTCCGGTTACGAGAATGCGCATGCCCTATACCCTACCAAACCGGCTGGGGGCCCAAGAACGACAGACATAGGGGAATAGATCTGAAAAAGATTGACAGGCGCCGAGCCGGTTGGTACGTTGAGATCAGCGTAGGGTTGTTCCCTGCCCATGCGGGCCGTTGTCAGGGCCGGTAACCTAGTATTTGAAGAAGCGGGCTATCTTCCTTCTGGGGTTCGGCCTTCTGACAATCCGTATGCGGCGGGGAACTTTTTTTGTCGCCCGGCGCCTGATCAGAAGTGACGGGGGCCAGCGGTGCCATCACCTTACCGGCCCCCTCCGAGCTGTCTCGCCAGTTGCTGCGCTCTCGATCAGAGCGGCGGCATGAAGGGCGACGGCATGACAGCCTTCTTGGCTGCCTTCTTCTTCTTCGCCGGCTTCTTCTTGGCGGTCTTCTTCTTCGCCGTCTTCTTCTTGGCGGTCTTCTTCTTGGCAGTCTTCTTCTTCGCGGTCTTCTTCTTGGCAGTCTTCTTCTTGGCGGTCTTCTTCTTCGCGGTCTTCTTCTTGGCGGTCTTCTTCTTGGCGGTCTTCTTCTTCGCGGTCTTCTTCTTCGCCGTCTTCTTCTTTGCGGTCTTCTTCTTCGCCGTCTTCTTCTTCACCACGAACTTACCCTCCCTTCCTTGGGCTAGGTTGAGGTGCTGCCTTCGGTACTTGCAGTCCGGTCTCCAGCACCGCTCGCGAGTTCCCGGACCAGGTCCAACATTCTCGCCAGGTCAAAAGGCTTCCGAAGATAGTGGTCCACCGACAGCGAGCGACATACCCTTTCGGACTCCGGGCTGTCGAAAGCCGTCATCACCACGGCACGTCCATGGAATCCAGCGCTCCTGAATTCGCGAAGCAGCTCGAGGCCCGACTTCCCCGGCAACTTCACATCCAGCACGACGACATCGACAGCGACGCCGCCGCCGAGCTGCTTGGCCGCGTCCTCCGCGCTCGACGCGGAGAGGACATCGAAGCCGTCCTCCCGGAGCGCATTTGAGAGCGTCCGAAGAAGGAGCACCTCGTCATCAACCAGAAGGATTCTTGGACTCACTTTGGAAACCCCACGATCTCCCATGAGTTACCAGTTTCATACCATTCGCAGAACAATCCATGCAGCACGCTAATCCACAACAAGCCAGCACGTTACAGGATCGGGCGACTCGATCGGGCACGGGGCGAGCATCGCCAACGCCCACTCACCTGCCAACATTCCGGACAGTTTTCGGAGTCGCATCAGCCAACGCATTGCAATGCATGATCTTGAAAGGCTTTGAAGAGAGGCGTAAGAGTTCTTTACATGTAAAGCTTGTGGACGATCCGACGATACGGCCGGAGAGCGACAGGACCGGCAGGGCGCGCAACGAGGGAGAGCCGGACTCCGGCACCCGCCCGCGGCCCGCGCAGCCGGAGCGTCACCTCTCGAGAAGCGCCGATCGCTTGAGCCGCTCGATCAGACCCTGGCGCGAGAGGCCGAGGATGCGCGCGGATTGGCTCTTGTTTCCGCCGCAGTGCCGGAGAACCCGGAGGATGTGCTCCTCTTCCACCTCCTGCAGAGATCTCGCGATCTCGCCCGCGCCCACTTCCCCGGGGGAGAGTCTGCGACTGCCCTCCACACGACCGAGGAAGTCCGAGGGGAGGTGGCGCGGCTCCAGCATCTCCCCATCCTCCAGGAGAACGATCCGCTCGAGGAGGTTCTTCAGCTCCCGGACATTCCCCGGCCAGCGGTAGCGAAGGAACAGGTCCCGTACCGCGGGGCTCAAGCCCTGGAATGACTTCTTGAACTCGAACGAGAACCCTTTGAGGAAGGTCTCGGCCAGGAGGTTCACATCTTCTTCCCGATCGCGCAGGGGCGGAAGATCGATCCTCACGACCTGGAGACGCCAGAACAGATCCTCTCGAAACCGCTCCTCGCGCACCGCCGTCTCGAGATCCACGTTGGTGGCCGTGACCATGCGGACGTCGACGGAGAGATCCACGTTGCCGCCCACCCGCTTGAATGTCCTGTACTCGATGAAGCGTAGGAGCTTCGCCTGGGTGGAGGCGGGGAGATCGCCGATCTCGTCCAGGAAGAGGGTTCCCCCCTCGGACAGCTCCGCGAGGCCCCGCTTCAGCTGCCCGGCTCCCGTGAAGGCTCCCCGCTCGTGCCCGAAGAGCTCGTTCTCCAGGAGCGTTTCCTGAAGCGTCGAGCAGTTGAGCTCCATGAAGGGCGCCTTGCGCCTCTCGCTCTCGAAGTGGAGGGCTCGCGCGACAAGCTCCTTGCCGGTGCCGCTCTCCCCCAGGATCAGGACCGTGGAGGCGTCCGACTTCGCGATCTTGCGGACGAGATCAAGCGCCGCGCGCATCGCGCGACACTGGCCCAGGATTTGATCGCGCGCGTATCGCCCTCGCTCGCGGCGCTGGTAGACGGCGAGCTGACTCTCGCGGGCCGAGGCCTTCAATGTCGTCTCGATCGCCAGGATGACCTCGTCCATGTCGTAGGGTTTGCGCAGGAAGTCGGCCGCGCCTTTCTTCATCGCCTGAACCGCGGCCTTCGTGTCGGCGTAGGCGGTCAGGACGATCACCTGAATCGTCGGATCGATCCGACGTATGCGCGGAAGGAGATCGAGGCCATCGGCGTCGGGCAGGCGCAGATCGAGGAGAACGGTCTGCGGCCGCCAGTCCTGCACGAGCGCCAATCCGCCGGCGCCGGTCCCGGCGCTCGAGACCGAGTAGCCACGATCCTCCAGCACCCGGGTCAGCGACCGAGCGATGGAGGGCTCGTCATCGACGATCAGGATCTTGGTCTTCACGGTTTTGCATCTCGGGCGGGATCGGGAATGACAGACGGAATGTCACACCCCCCTGCGATCGATTGCGCACAGTGATCCTTCCCCCTTGCTCTCGGACCAGCTGGAGGGAGATCGACAGTCCGAGGCCGGTCCCCGACGGCTTGGTGGTGAAGAAGGGGTCGAAGATCCTATCCAGATTCTCCTCCGGAATCCCGCATCCCGTGTCATGGACGGCGATCTCGACCGCGGTCCGCGACCGGTAGCGTCGGCTCGATGTCGTGACGCGCAGAGTCCCCCCTTCCGACATGGCGTCGAGCGCGTTTCGGATGATGTTGAGCAGCACCTGGTGCATCGCGTCGGGGTCCATCGGGATGCCCGGGAGATCCTCGGTCCGGTCGCGCTTGACGACCACGCCCGAGTTGCTGAGCTGGGCGGAGAGGGTGTCGAGGACCTTGTCGATCACCTGGTTCACATCGCCCGGAACTCGTTCCAGAGCCTTCGGCCTCGCGAACTGCAGGAGATCGGTCGTGAACTGCTCGATCCGATCGAGCTCCTTGATCACGTCCTCGAGATCCTCGCGAAGCCCCCCCTTCATCTTCGATCCCACGAACTGGATCGTCGTGCGGATGCCCGTCAGCGGGTTGCGGATCTCGTGCGCGATGACCGCGGAGAGGTTGCCGATCGACGCGAAACGGTCGAGCCTCCTCTGAAACTCGAGCTCCCCCACCGACTCCGTGATGTCCTCGAACGACAGGATCCCGCCCAGGCCGTTCTCGTCGCGCGCGACGGGGAGCCAGCGGGCCTCCACGGTCAGCTCCCCGGCTTCCGTCGCCAGCACCATCTCGCGCGACAGGGACTCCCCGATGTCGGGAGGCCACAGGCTCGCGCCGCGGGACGGGGAACGAACCTGAAACACCTCGCCGATCGGCCTGCCCCGCACGCTCGCCGGATCGAGGCTGAAGAGCTCCTGGGCCCGACGGTTGACGAAGAGAATCTCCCCCGCCGTGTCCAGCGCGATGATCCCCGAATCGAGGGCATCAAGCAGGAAGCGCGTGAAGTCCCGCTCGCTCGGTGCGAGTGTGGCCGTGTTCATGCGATTGCACCCCGCGCATCGCCGGGCCTCCGCCTTAGGATCGATCTCCGCCCTGTCCCTGGACCCGTTCTCGACGGATCCTCCCAGGCGGGCATCGACGCGACTCCCGTCGCGGCTCCCGGAATGGTAGTCTCGATGTTGGACGAACGATCGACGAAAGGAAAGGGTATCGAAGAGTGGAGCCCCTCTGGACCCCCTGGCGCATGCCCTACATCCGGGGCATCAAGGAATCGACGGGCTGCATCCTCTGCGAGGAAGGCGCCAGGGAGCGGCTCGACTCCGACCTGATCCTTCATCGAGGCCGCCATGCCTTCGTCGTGCTGAACCTCTACCCGTACGCCACCGGCCACCTCATGGTCGTCCCCTACCGGCATGCCGGCGGTCTGGCCGACTTGACCCCGGAGGAGATCGAGGAGGCCGCGCTTCTGCTCCAGAGAGCGGAGCGAGTCCTCGAGAGGGTCACGGGATCGGCCCGCAACTACGCCGGCATCAACATCGGCCGCTGCGCCGGAGCGGGCGTCGAGGGACACCTCCACATCCATCTGGTGCCGGGCGGGAGTCTCCCCCCCGCGGGCCGGGCCGAGACCGTCAGCGAACGCGAGCCGCATAGCCCCGGGGAGGCGCTCGCCTCGGCCAGCCAGCCGCCCGAGCCGCTCGCCGCTACCCGGGAACGCCTCCTTCGAGCCTGGGCCGAGGACTGACAGCACCGCGGTCATAGGTCGTACTCGCGTCCCAGCTCCGGGACGGCCACCTTTGGGAATCCCCGCCCTCGCAGGGTCGCCGCGAACGCCTCGCTTCGCTCGGAGTCCCCGTGGATCACGAAGGTGCGGCCCGGACGTCCCTCGGCCCCCTCCAGCCAGCCGAGCAGCTCGTCCCGATCCGCGTGGGCGCTGAAGCCGTCCATTTGTAGGACTTCCGCGCGGAGATCATGCTCCTCCCCGAAGATCCTGACCGTCTCCCGGCGCTCGGCGAGCCTGCTGCCCAAGGTGTTCTCGGCCTGGAAACCTACAATAAGGACCAGATTCCTCGGATCGCCGATGTTGTTGCGCAAGTGGTGCAGGACCCTCCCGGCCTCGCACATCCCCGAAGGGGAGATGATGATGGAGCATCCTGGCTTTCCGTTCAGTGCCTTGGATTGCTCCACGTCCTCGATGTAGCGGACCAGCCTGAATCCGAAGGGATCGCCGTCGGTCCGCAAGACCTCCCGCGTGTCGGCGTCGAAGCACTCGGCGTGGCGCGCGAAGATCTCCGTCGCATCCACGGCGAGCGGGCTGTCCACGTAGATCGGGATCGGATCGATCCTGCCCTCGTCGATCAGCCGCTTCAGCACCCAGACGATCTCCTGGACCCGGCCGACGGCAAAGGCGGGAATGATGATCTTCCCGCCCCGGGCGCGGACCCGATCGACGACGCCCGCCAGGATCTCCGGAACCGATTCGGGCGGGGGGTGAAGCCGATCGCCGTAGGTGCTCTCGATGAGCAGGACGTCGCAGGAAGGGAGGCGCTCCGGGTCACGGATGATCGGCAGGTGCCTGCGCCCCAGATCGCCGCTGAAGACGAGCCTGCGCCGCGTCCCTCGTTCCCTGAGATCGAGATCGATGAACGCGCTGCCCAGGATGTGGCCGGCCTCGCGAAACGTGACGGCAGCGCCCTCTGAGATCTCGATCTCCGCGCCGTAGGGGTGCGGCCGGAAGAGACGCAGGGCCTTCTCGACATCCTCCATGGAGTAGAGCGGCGTCCGAGCCTTCGCTCCGCGCCGGGACGGACGCTTGTTCACGAACTCGACATCCTTCGCCTGGACGTGAGCGCTGTCGCGCAGCATCACCCCGCAGAGATCGACCGTCGGGGAGGTCGCGTGGATCGGGCCCCGGAACGAGCGCTTCACGAGCGAAGGGATGTTCCCGCTGTGGTCGATGTGGGCGTGGGAAAGGACGACCGCATCGAGGTCGGCCGGCGGGAATGGGAAGTCCCGATTCCTCTCCTCGCTCTCGTCCCTCCGTCCCTGGAAGAGGCCGCAGTCGAGCAGAATCGCGGCTCCGCCCACGCGGACGAGATGGCGCGAGCCCGTGACCGTCCGCACCGCTCCCCAGAAGACGATCTTCACGAGTGTGATCTCCGCCCTGTGATCCGCGCGCGCGACATCTTCCTCGCCATCTATAGAGATCGTGCCGGCGGGTGTCAACGCTTCACGAGAAGAGGACTCCGGCGCGCGAGGCGATCGGGCCTCTCCGGGCCTTCCTTGACACCGGCGGCTCTCGGCGATAGCGTCACCCGGACAAAATGGGAGGACGCCCGAGGCCGATGAAGCGATCGATCCTCTGCGCCGCGGGGGCGCGACCCAACTTCATGAAGGTCGGACCCGTCCTGGATCAGATCGGCAGAGGCGGGCGTCTCGACGGAGTCCTGGTCCACACTGGCCAGCACTACGATGCGGGGATGTCCGAGGCCTTCTTCCGAGACCTGGGCATCCGCGAACCGGACATCCACCTCGGTGTCGGGTCGCTGAGCCCGGCCCGCCAGGTCGCGAGGATCCTGGAGCTGATGGAGCCGGTGATCGCCCGCATCCGTCCCGCCTGCGTCCTCGTCGTCGGCGACGTGAACTCGACCCTCGCCTGCGCGCTCGCCGCCGTGAAGGGCGGCGTCCCCCTGGCCCACGTGGAGGCAGGCCTGCGGTCGCGCGACCGCGCGATGCCCGAGGAGCTGAACAGGATCCTCACCGATGCGGCCTCCGATCTGCTCTTCACGACCTCGCCCGACGCCGACGAGAACCTCGCGGCCGAGGGGATCCCGCCTGAGAAGATCCACCGCGTCGGAAACGTCATGATCGACAGCCTGCGCGCTCTGGAAGGGGCCGCCCGCGCCTCCGACATCCTGGACCGTGTCGGCGTCAGGGAGCGTGGATACGCCCTCGTCACCCTCCACCGCCCCTCGAACGTCGATCAGGAGGAGGATCTGCGGCGGATCGTGGAAGTCCTTGCCGAAACGGCGCGCCGCCTTCCGGTCGTCA
>VGJL01000047.1 GCA_016867495.1 Candidatus Eisenbacteria bacterium
TCTCCTTGAGCCGATCGGGTATGTTCCACCGGTTGAGCATGAGGAGGCGTACTATCGTCGTCAACAGACTCCAGCCGAATTGGCCGGAGTCACGGAATGAACTCTCCGGAAAACCCGGGGCGGTTCAGTTTCAGGAATTCCTCGTCGCTGATCTCTCGATCCTCATACTCATGGTGATCCACTATCAACCAAGACCCGGATGCTCCGTCGAGCTGATGGAAGGGGCCGACGAGGGGGCAATTCGGCAGGTAGATCCTCCGCACGAACGGCTGCTGTTCTGCCTCCTTCCGAATGAAGCTCTCTCCACGTGAGCCAGGGATGAACCATGGCTGGGATCCGAGGAGCCCGAATTGCACCCCGATGATCCTTGTCGCGAGCTGAACCGCTTCAAGCGCAAGGTCCCTGTCATTCGTATCCGTCACTGGATCGAAGTGAACCGCGCGATGGCGGCGTTGGGCGAGCGCGTTGTAGTCCGTAACTACCTCGGGAAGTAGAACATGCCAGGAGTCGAGGACTGCGGTCGCGAATTCCCAGTCATCGAATGACGACTTCGTATAGACCTTCTTGTACTCAGGAGAAGACCGGAAGTCGTCCCTCAGCACTAAGATGGTCTGATTCAGGATGCGCTCGCCGAGTGCGCACGCACCGACGGGAGCAGGGTAGTATCCTCCGATCACGAACGCCCTTCGGCACTGCTCCAGAAATCGGTTATGAAAGGCTATGATAGAAAACGGCTTTGGCCCGAGGGCTCGGAAGTTAACCAGCTTTGCATCGAACTCGTCCTCTCCGAACTGCGATTGCAGCTGCGTGAGCAACGTTTCCCGATTCTGTCGATGAAGAGCCTTCACGTCATCCTGCCAGGAGTCCTGAATCTCGATCGCCAGTGCATTCGCGCGGAAATCGAAGTCCATCGGGAGCGTGCGATGTCGCTTCATACATGCCCCTGAACGACTGCTACCCTTTTCTTAGGTAGTGCACAAGATCCTCTGACATGCGGTATGCGAATCGAGACTTGACCTCGGATGCAAGTCCTCGATTCACGAGGATCCGGATCTGATTCCAGATCCTGGGATCCTCGTCCGCCGTGAACCTGACGTGTGCGTCTGGCCAGTTGTAGGCATTGGCTTTCGTGTTCAGAACGATAATGTCGCGGATGAGGGGGTTATCCGTGACATGGCCCCGGAGCTCGTCAAGCAAGTCGGGGATCGTTGCCTCCAACTCGGCGACCGATGCAGCTTGCGGGCCCACACTCCCGGTCAAACTGACATGGATGTCTCTGCCTGCGGTCAGGACGGGTGACTGGTCGCCACCACTGGAACCAGAAAGGGCCCGATTCCACTTGCCGATCTGCGCCGTGATCTTGCCGCCAAACAGGGCCTTGACCCATCCGACGATCTTCTCCCACATGCCAGCTTCCTCCCCCCGCTTCCTCGTTCGGTACTGGTCGGTCCGACGGTTCGAACTCCCGCCGGGTAGATGAACGCAATCAGAGAATCCCGTCCAGCCTGACAGCAAGCGCGTCCCGCGGCGGAGGCGACTGTGAGTGTTGCGATAGCAACTCGGGGCACCTTAGCCGGGGCTGCTTACCGGGTCGCAAGGGGCATGCTCCACAAGGGACGCGCGGACATCGCGACCCGGCTCGAATCAGCTTACCCCCAATCAGCGGACCTCACTCCCGATTACTTCAGGTCATCTAGCGCGCGCCGGAGCGTGATTCGGAACAGGATGTCTTGCTGAATGAGTTCATACGTAAAGGCATCCCACTTGCTCGGATCGACAGGAACGCCTGCTTCGCGATCAACATCGACATGATCCCGCACCTTCAGTTGCAGCCGGGCCACAGTCGCGGCGAGATCGGCAATTTGCAGACCGGGCCAGTTCGCTGAATCCTGTCCGTAGTGTTCGACAAGAGAGATACCCTTCTCTCGACAGGCCTTCTCCATCTCACGGCACTTGATATCGTCCCGCGGAACGTTGGAGTCCTCAACGAGCACGATGACGTGCGCATTCCTCTCTGCAATCGCGTAGCGGAGGGCAAAGTGCCTTAGAAACGTTGCGATCGCCAGGCGCGGCCCTTTCTTCTCACCCCAGCGTCCGAGATCTCCGGAGTAACCTGACGCCGCAAGGTGTTCGCGCAGCTTCGCCCGCGTGTCCCTGAAGACCGGATCATCCGGTTCGAGGACTTCGTATAAGAACTCGGCACCCTGTGTTTCTGCGGCTGCCAGTGCACGCCCGAAGAGAGCCGCTCGATCGGGAACGGCGATGCCCTTGAAATGCCCCTCACCGGCCGCGATCTCGTAGCCATGAAGCTCGACCGGCCTGTTCTTCTCCCCTGTTCGAAATCCTTGCTGGATTTCAGCGACAGCAGCGTTGACAGGAGCAATACCGGCTCCGGGAATCAGTGCGGCCAGGAAACCGTGCGCATCACTTTGGCGATACGAGGGCGATTCCCTGCCCTTCCCGTGTTCCCAGTCATCAATGAAGATAGAGTACTCCACCGGGACTCTTGTTCTCCGCGAAAACTCGTTACCCTCTCTCCCGCGCTGATCTACCGGCTCCCTATACTACGCTCGTCGGCCTTGTGGGCACACTCGTATCCGCTCTGCTCCACATCCTGCGGGCCGGGTTCCTCCCCCAGGCCGCCCTCTCCCTGGAGAACGCCGCCTTACGACAGCAACTCGCAGCCTATCAACGGAAAGAGAAGCGAACCCGGCTCAGCAGCCAAGATCGCCTTTTCCGGATCCTCCTCCTCCAGACCGGTGAGGCCAAGCCGCGACCGCCATGCCCCCTCAGCACCTCTCCTGGCTCTCGGAAAGGCCAAAGGCCGTGCTGACGAGTCAGCGAACAGCGGGGTCATCCGCCGATAAGGCGGGCATTGCCCCGAGTTCGGCGAAGACTCGACAGCCATACGCCCGGGCGAACTTGCCGCCTGCTCATGAAGGGCGTAGCAGGAAAGGGAAGCTCGGAGAACGCTCAAGGGATTGATGCCTTGCTGCGCGACGTCTGCGGAGAACAACCCACCTTCCCCGTAGTCGAGCAGATCCTCGCCCACTGCGAAGGATGCTCCCGCTCGTGTTCCAGAACCATCCGCGAGATCCCTTCCCGCACCTCCCGCGCATACCTGCTTGGCCTTCCCATGACGCCACCCTCTCAAGAATTCCACCATGCGGGAACGGCGGGGCGGTTCAGTACCAACACGATCTGACCAGTTGCCGTGGGTTTCACCGTCCTGAAGTCGTCCCCCTCGGGTGTCGCTCGCAGGGCGTGGTCGCAATAGAGGCGGCTATCCAGGACCAGCTCCGAAGATCCGCTCTAACCATAAGTCATGAGATCGGATACAAGACCGAAGTGCAACGAAGTAAAGCTGTGGGACCGTGCGGACACGAGGCGTCCTGCTGGCGTACGGCCACCTACTTGACAAACCTGGCCATCTACTTGTAGAGATTAGGCGTGAGAGCCGAACTCTCCCCCGGGGATCGTGAGAAGCTTGCCCAACAGCTGGGCGGTAGATTCACGCCAGCTGTTCCCATCCAAGGGAAGGCTCTCTTCGCCGGTCGTCGTGAGCAGGTGCGTCGCGCCATCGACGCGATCTTGCAACAGGGTCAACATGCCCTGATTTTCGGTGAACGAGGGGTGGGGAAGACTTCGCTCTCCATGGTCCTGTCTGAGTTCTTGGAATCCGTCGAGACCGTGGTGGCACCACGCGTGAACTGCTCGACGGGTGAGACCTACTCCTCTCTATGGAGGCAGATTTTCGCAGGTATCCGCGTCAGCTCGACAAAGCGACCCGCCGGGTTCGCTCCTGACTCCATCCAGACAATTGAGCGCCTCACAGACAGAATGCCTGATGAGATAGTCCCCGGGCTTGTCCAGGAGACACTTGCCGAGGTCGGAGGTCACTGTGTGCTCATCGTGATCATCGATGAGTACGACAGAATCCAGAATCAGCATGCAAGGCGATGTGTCGCAGACACTGTTAAGGCACTATCCGATAGCTCCACTCGGGCCACGCTCATACTTGTGGGAGTGGCAGATAGCATCGATCAGCTGATTTCGGATCACCAGTCCATTGAACGAGCACTGATACAGATACAGATGCCTCGCATGTCCAAGGATGAGCTACAAGAGATCATCGGCAAGGGGTTTGACGGAACGCCGATCGAGATTTCTGGTGATGCTCGGAACTACATAGTGTCGCTCTCGCAGGGCCTGCCTCATTACACCCACCTGATCGCATTGGCCGCCGCTCGATCCGCACTGGATCAGGGGACTACAAGCGTCGATCTGTCACATGTAGATCTGGCAGTCAGACGGGCGGTTAAGGATGCGCAGCACTCGATTGCCACCGCCTTTCAGGCTGCCGTCTTCAGTCCAAGGGCAGGGACACTTCATCGCGATGTTCTCCTTGCATGTGCCCTGTGTCGACATGATGCGTTCGGCTACTTCAACGCTGGCGAAGTGCGCGGGCCATTGAGTCGGATCATGCACCGCGATTATGATATTCCCGCGTATGCTCGCCATCTGAACCAGTTCTGTGATGCTCCCAGAGGGAGGATTCTGGAGAAGGTGGGGGTTCCTCATCGCTATCGCTTCCGGTTCAGCAATCCACTGATGCAGCCCTATGTGATCATGGACGGTCTGGCCCGAGAACGGCTCACGGAGAAAGAACTCAGGCTCGAGGGGACCTCTGAGCAGACTCTTCTCTAAAGAGGAATCTCCATCCGGTCACGTTTGAGGGAGACCTCTGATCAGCGGCCCTTTGGCGTTCATGGGGAAGCCCTCCCGCGTAGCGTTGCGCCTGTGAGGATCTTCTCGATCCTCCAATTGTGAACTGCACGCCCACGCTTGCGCGCAACCTGGCGGTCGTGAGCACTCCCCACCTCATGGCCTACGACTACGTCACCCTCCAGCAGATGGCCGAGGACGCGGTGCAGGAGCCAGACGTCCTGCAGCTTCTGATCATCGACAAGGAGGGGTTGATCGCGGGGATCACCGGCGAGCGGGAGCGGGTCGGCCGGAGGGCGGAGGACTCGATCAGCCTGCGGGGCCTGGCGGCGAAGGGGGCCTTCTCGGCTCTGGAGAACGATGGCAGGGGCGGCGCGCGTCTGGTCCGGATCGAGCCGGTTCTGGAGTCGGCCGGCGGGAGCCGGTGGGGCACGATTCAAGTCGCCGTCTCGATGGAGCGCGTGCTTGCAGAGGCCCAGATGATCCGCGTCGTGATCCTCCTCTTCGCTCTGCTCGGCTTTGCCTGCGCGTTCGGCGTCTCGCAGCTGATCGCGCGGAGGATCACCCGGCCTCTCACCACTCTGCCCGAGGCCGCCGAAGGGCTGGTTCATGGCGAGTGGAGGCCGTCGCTTGCGATACGGACGGGGGACGAGATCGAGATGCTGGCGGAGCGCTTCGGCCAGACGGCGGAGCGCCTTGATCGCCAGCGGAGCGACCTGATCCGGGCCAGGGATGATCTGCGGGACCTCAACGCTTCGCTCGAAGAGAAAGTGCGTCAGCGAACGCTCCAGCTCGAGGAGTCGCGAGAGAAGTACCGCCTCCTCGTGGAGGCCTCGCCCGACCTATTCTGTCTTCTGCAGGGAGGCCGATTCAAGTTCGTGAACCGAGCCTTCCTCGGGACTTTCGGATACACGGACGAACAGGTCGCCAACGACACCTTCGGACTGGAGCGGGTCGTGCACCCCGACTTCACGAGGATCGCCCTGGACTCGGTGGCGGAGACGGAAAGGAGCGGGAGGCAGATCGACGCCGACTGGGTCGGGATCGGGCGGGGCGGGAAGACGCTCGACTTCCAGGTGAGGGGGCACCGCGTCAGCTATCATGGCGCGGCCGCCGTCGAGCTGCTCTGGATCGACCTCACCGAGCGCAAGCAGATGACCCGGCAGATGGTGCAGGCCGAGCGCCTGAGCGCGATCGGAGAGATGACGGCCATGGTCGCGCACAACTTCAACAACCTCCTGGCGGTCATCCTGGGGCGCACACAGCTTCTGCTGGCGCGGGCTGACTCCGCGGACGTCCGCAAGGGGCTGGAAGTCATCCGCGCCTCGGCGATACAGGGCGGGGAGATCGTGAAGCGGGTGCAGGAGTATGCGGGAAGCACGAACGATCTCCCGTTCCGCGAGGTCAACGCCTCCACCGTCCTGAGGGAGGTCGTCGGCTACCTCGAGAACCTGTGGCGGGTCACGAGGAGCCCGGGCGCAGGGCCGATCCGCGTCGAGGTCCAAGCCGAGGAGGTTCCGACAGTCGACGGCTCGGAGACCCTCATTGCTGAAGTCATGAAGCACCTCCTCCTGAATGCCGCCGACTCGATGCCCGGCGGGGGGACGATCCGGGCCTCGGTCCGCCCTCTGCTGGAGTCGGTCTTGATCCAGATCGAGGACTCGGGCGTCGGCATGACCGCCGAGGTGCGCAAAAGGGCCTTCGATCCCTTCTTCACGACCAAGGGGCCGCAGGCCAGGGGTCTCGGCCTCTCGGTGAGCTACGGGATCGTCCAGCGCCATCGCGGCCGGATCGACGTCTGGGCGCGGGAGGAGGGAGGGACGGTGGCGCAGGTCTATCTTCCGGTCCAGCGCGCCAGTCGGCCGACCCGCGCTCCTCAGGTCGGCCCCGAATTCGTCTTCCGCACGGAGGAACAGGAGACGGCCCGCCGCCTGCTTCAGGGACTGCGCGATCGGACGGCGGAGATCCCGGAGAGGGCCGTGGAGGGGGAAGGCGAGGAGCGCGTCGCCTGATCGCGTAGACTCCCTCCGCCGCTTGCCGGCTCTCGGACCGGATGCTAGCCTACAGCGTGCCTGCGCGACGGTCAGAACATCCCCATGCGCCTCGCGCAATCGCATCCTGCGCCCGCGAGATTGAAGCGCCCCGGAGTCGTCGTGACGCGTGATATCAGCCGCCTTCGCCGGCTGAAGAATGCCCTGGCCGGAGCGCGGCGTCTGCTCGTGCTGACCCACGATCATCCGGATCCGGACGCGATCGCATCGGCTTGGGCGCTCGGCAAGATCGTCCGCGCGATGCCGATCAGGCGCGTCATGCTGGCCTACGGGGGGATCATCGGCCGCAGCGAGAACAGGGCGATGCTCGAGGTCCTGCGGATCCCGATGCGCTCGGCCGCTTCCGTCTCATGGGAGTCGTTCGACGCGCTTGCGCTTGTAGATTCGCAGCCGGGCGCGGGGAACAACAGCCTTCCGCCGGGCCGACTCCCGACGATCGTGTTCGACCATCACCCCTGCGGGCACGGTACGCGAGCCGCCCGGTTCCACGACGTGCGGGAAGGGTACGGGGCGACCGCGACGATTCTCTTCGAGTATCTTCAGGCGGCGGGCATCGAGCCCGACAGGCGCCTGGCGACAGCGATCTTCCACGCCATCCGGTCAGAGACCCAGAATCTGGGAAGAGAGGCGGGGCAGGCCGACGCCCGGGCTTTCCTGTGCTGCTTCCCCCTCGTGGACAACGAGGCGCTCTCGCGAATCGAACACGCCCGCCTGCCGAAGAGCTATTTCGCCATGATCGATCGCGCGATCGATGGGACGACGATTCACGGGGAGGCGGTCGTCACGATCCTGGGCGAGGTCAGGAGCACCGACATGGTCGCTCAGTTCGCCGATCTCATGATCCGCCTCGAGGGGATCGGATGGGTGCTCGCCATCGGGCGCCGCGGCGGCGATCTCCTCCTCTCTGTCCGGACGAACCACAGGAGGAGAAACGCGGGCCGGGTCATCCGCACGATCGTGGGCCCCCAGGGCGTGGCGGGGGGGCACGACATGATCGCAGGCGGCCGGCTCATCGGTCAGGCGGGGACCGAGACGGCGGCGCGGCGGGCCGAGCGGTCGCTCGCCAGACGGTTCCTCAGCATGGTCGGCGCGGCCGGGACGAGGTCATCCCGGCTTGCACGGCTTCAATAGGATTGGGAGTGGCGCCGCCCCCCGGCTCTGATAGGGTAGTCAGCGACGCCAGAACCGGGCGAGGTGAGCATGGACAACCCCGACACCCTTCGCGAGGTCATGAGGAAGGGAGGGCTCCGATGGACCCCCCAACGCCGCGCCATCATCGCGACGCTCTGGCAGAACGTCCGCCATCCCTCCGCCGATGAGATCTTCGCTTCCGCAAAGAGGAGGCACTCGCGAATCTCGCGCGCGACGGTCTACAACACCCTTGAGGCCCTCGTCGGGGCCGGCCAGATCCGGGTCATCCCGGACGCCGGGGGGAGGCGCCGCTATGATCCCAACACCGATCCGCACAGCCATCTGCACTGCGTGATCTGCGGCCTGATCGCCGATCTCCCCGCCGGCGATCTCGCCCCCCCGCCGAAACTGCGGGGAGGAAACGGGCGCGGCTTCAGGGTCCTCGACCAGCGCGTCGAGATCCTGGGGCACTGTCCTCGGTGCGCGGGCAGGAAGGATCGCCTCCGCTGACATCGGCGGCGCCACGCCGGGCCGCGGCAACGGTCCCCGGCGGCCGTTCCCACGGAGCGCGAGGGATCGCGCCTTGACCTCCGACCCGCAATCGAGCCTCTTCTGGAGCGAGGACGACCTCCGCGGCGAGTTCCTCCGAGTCGCGCGACAGTGCGGAGAGTGCCGACGGTGCGAGAACCTCTGCCCACCCTTCCGCGCCCTGAGCGGCGGGCCCGGCGGCCTGGGCGCTCTGAGCGGGCGCGAGCGGATGGCGGAGGAGTTTCTGCGCGCGAGCGATCTCTGCTTCCAGTGCGGGCGGTGTGCCGTCGTCTGCCCGTACGCGCAGGAGGTCGATCCGCGCAGGGCGGTCGACTTCCCGAGGCTTCTCCTGAGGGAGAGGATCGTCCGCGGGCGGGTCCGAGGAGCGCCCCACGGGCGGGGGCTGATCTTCAATCCCGACCTCGCCGGCTCGATCGGCAGCCTGGCCGCTCCCTTCTCCAACTGGATCGGGCGCTCCTCGATCGCGCGCCGGCTCCTGCAGAGGACGACCGGACTCGACCACCGCGCTCCCATGCCCAGCTTTCGTCGCACCACGTTCGATCGGTGGATCCGCAAGAAGGAGCGGCGCCTCCGCAAGATGGCGCGTTCCGGACGGGGGAAGGTGGCCCTCTTCCATTCCTGCTCCGTCAACTACTTCCGCCCCGAGGTCGGACGGAGCGCCGTGTCGCTCCTGGCACGACACGGAATCGAGGTCGTCTCTCCGGATCAACGCTGCTGCGGGCGGGCGCGCCTGGAGGGGGGGCAGCTCCACGAGGCCGTCGAGAGCGCCAAGGAGAATCTCCGGTTGTTGAGGCGCTACGCCGACGATGGATTCGCGATCGTCTCACCCCAGCCGGAGTGCGCGAGGATGATCCGCTCGGAGTACCCGTGGCTCGCGCCGGGCGAGGACGCCGCCAGGGTTTCCGCCGCCACCTGGGAGTTGTGCGACTACCTGCTCGCGATGCACCGCGGCGGGAAGCTGGACCTCGCATCCGCCTCGCGGCAGGGGAGCGTGCTCTATCACGTCTCTTGCCATGCGCGGCCGAGCGGATCGGACCCCGCGGGCCTTCAACTCCTGCGGATGGTGCGGGGCCTTAAGGTGACCCCCCTGGAGGGGTGCTGCGGCATGGGTAGGACCTGGGGATTCGTCGCCGGGCGTTTCAGCGATGCCCTCGAGACGGCCCGCCCGCTCCTGCGCGCGATCGACGACCTCGGGCCCGAGCGGATCGTGTCAGACTGCCTCGCGGCGGGGATGCTGATCTCGGCACGATCGGGAAAGAGAGTGCATCACCCGATCGAGATGCTCTGCGAGGCGCACGGCCACCCGCCGGGCATTGACTGACGGACTCCATCAGGATCCGGGGGAGGGCGCGTGGAGCCGATCCGGCGGTCCGAGATCAAGGACCTTGCGGGCTACGAGAAGGTGCGGGCGGAGATCCGCCGGCGGGCGATCGAGCAACGAGCGGCGAGGCGCGTCGGGCTGGGGAAGAGGCTCTCGGCGGTCTTCGAGAGCCGCGAGGCGCTCGCCTATCAGATCCAGGAAGCGCTCCGCGCGCGGCGCACGGTCGATGAGGGGGAGATCGAGCGCGAGATCGATGCCGTGAACGAGCTGCTGCCGAGGGCGGGAACGCTGGCGGCGACCCTCTTCGTGGAGTTCGCCGACGGCGAGCCCTTCTCGGAGCCTCCGGTTGAGCTCGGGGATCTGAGGGAGAGGGGCGGCGTCTCGATCGAGGTAGGCGGGGCGACGCGCGTCGCCGCCCGCGCCGGCGGCGATCCGGCGGCCGGGGCGCCCTCGTTCGGCCCCGTGCGGCTCTCGTTCGCCTTCACGGCGGAAGCGGCCGCATCGTTCCGGGATGCGTCCCTTCCCGCCGCCCTTGTCGTCGAGCTGCGGGGCTACGGAGCGACAGCGGATCTGAGTCCGGCGGTCCGGACGGCGCTGGCCGGAGATCTCGGCGAGGTATGACCGGGGAAGGGAGCTGCGCGGCCTTGGGTGGATGGGTGGATGCGGTCTATCTGGCTGCGTGGGGCAGTGGTATAATGAATTGGACCTTTTCTTGCGCAAGGGAAGGGCCCTGGTCGTTCGATAAGTGTGCGGCAGCGCGACGGGTGCGGCACGCGCGGAGCGCGGAGCGCGCCATCGGGGGACATCATGATGGGTCATTCGTTGTCGAGGGCGGCCGCGGTCGCCCTTCTGCTCGGTCTGCTCTTTCTATTGCCCGGCAGCGCCTCGGCCTCCTGGATCTCGCTGGGTGGCGCGGAGGGAACGCAGGTCGAAGTGAGGGTCCTGGACTCCTCGCCCGACCGGATCCTTCTCGAGTGCTCGGTTCCCGGCTTCTACGCCGAGCCGATCGAGATCGATGGGCGGACCTACCACCGCATCTCGCTGGCGGGCGAGAGCAACCTGATCGAGAAGGGGCTTCCCGACCTGCCTCATGTCTGCCGGAGCGTGATCATCCCCGATCAGGCGAGGATGGATGTGCGCGTCGTCGACAGCGTCGTCGAGGAGTTCGCGGCCTATCCCGTGGCGCCTTCCAAGGGGAACATCCTTCGAACGGTCAACCCCGCCGATGTCCCGTTCGTGTTCGACGCGTTCTATGAAAGAGACCAATGGTGGCCCGTCGAGTCGGCGCGCGGCGGGGCCCCCTACATCCTGCGCGACTTCCGGGGGCTGACGGTCGAAATCCTGCCTTTCTCGGCCCATGGCGCCGACGGGAGCCTCCGGGTCGCGAGCAGGATGACACTCGAGGTCGCGGCCGCGGGGCTCGATACGAGGAACGCGCTGGTTCGCGGGGCGCCGCCCGAGAAGGTCGTCGCTGAGTTCTCCCGGATCTACGGACGGCACTTCCTCAATTGGGAGACGAGCCGCTACGTCCCGGTGGCCGAGCAGGGCCGGATGGTGGTGATCGTCCACGACGCCTTCCGCGCGGCCATGCTTCCGTTCGTCGAGTGGCGCAATCAGATGGGGATTCCGACGAGCCTGGTGGACATCTCGACGATCGGCAACACGGCGACGCTGATCGACGCCTACATCACCAACCTCTATCAGACGGAGGGGCTCGCCTTCGCCCTCCTGGTGGGGGATGCCGCTCAGATCGCGACCCCGTCGGCGGCCGGTGGGGCCTCCGACCCCAGCTACTCCCTGGCCGCCGGGACGGACAACTATCCCGATCTCTTCGTCGGGCGCTTCTCGGCGGAGACGATCGCCCACGTCGAGACTCAGGTCGCCCGCACGGTGACGTACGAGAAGACGCCGATGGCGGGGGCCGCCTGGTACCACCAGGGAACCGGCATCGCGTCGGACCAGGGTCCGGGGGATGACGGGGAGTACGACTACCAGCACATGAACGTGATCCGGCTGAAGCTCCTCACCTACTCCTACTCGCTCGTGGACCAGATCTACGACCCCAGCGCGACGGCGGCGATGGTGACCAGCGCGCTGAACGCCGGGCGGGGCATCGTGAACTACTGCGGGCACGGGTCGATGACGAGCTGGGGAACGACGGGGTTCTCCAACGCGAACGTCAGCGCCCTCGCGAACGACTGGATGCTCCCCTTCATCTGCAGCGTCGCCTGCGTGAACGGCCAGTTCAATGCGGGGACCTGCTTCGGAGAGGCTTGGCTTCGCTCGACGCGCGCGGGCAACCCGATCGGCGCGGTTGCGACCTACATGTCGTCGATCAACCAGTCGTGGAACCCGCCGATGTGCGGCCAGGACGAGGTGATCGACCTTCTGGTCAATGACGAGATGCGCACCTTCGGGGGGCTCTGTTTCAACGGCTCCTGCCAGATGATGGATGAGTACGGCGCGGACGGCCAGAACATGTTCCTCACCTGGCACATCTTCGGGGATCCCTCGCTCGCGGTGCGCACGGCGACCCCCGCGGCGATGTCGGTGAGCCACGAGGGAGCGATCCTGTTGACGCAGACCGACTACGCGGTGCGCGTCGCCGGCGTGCACGGCGCGCTCTGCGCGCTCTATGCCGACGGAGTCCTCTACGGCTCCGCCTACACCGACGCTCTCGGCGACGCCACGATCCAAATGGCCGACCCGCCCCAGGAGCCGACGACGCTCACCCTGACGGTGACCGCCTACAACAAGATCCCGGTGATCGATCCCGTGGAAGTGCTGCCCTTGAACGGCCCGTACATCGTTCTCGGCGGAACATCGGTCCTGGACGAGGACTCGGGGAACGGCAATGGAGCCTGCGACGCCGGGGAGACCGTCGGGTTGACCCTCACATTGCGCAACGTCGGCATTGAGTCCGCGGACGGCGTGGAGGCGACCCTCTCGACGCTCGATCCGCTCGCGCAGATTCTCGTGCCGCAGCGGAGCTTCGGCAAGATCATGGCCGACTCGAGCGCGACCAACGCGGAGCCTTTCGTGATCGAGGTGAGCGGCGATGCGCCTGATCAGCACCCCGTTCCGATCGCCGTGAATGTACACAGCTTGAACGGCGACTGGAACGCGAGCTTCAACCTCGTCCTCATCGCTCCGGTCCTCGGCGCCGGGCCGATCCTGATCGACGACTCGCTTCCCCCCGGCAACTCCAACGGCAGCGCCGACCCGGGGGAGTCGTTCTACGTCCAGCTGAGACTCGCCAACGGAGGACACGGAGACGCGCGGGGCATGATCGCGACGCTGAGCTGCGCGAGCCCTGACGTGGTCGTGCTGGACGGCGAGGGCGAGTGCCTGCTGGCGGAGGCGGGCTCGATGGGGCTTCTGAGCTCCTACCAGATCGAGATTCTCTCGAGCTGCCCGAGCCCGACGACGCTCCTCCTTCACGTCGAGGTCGCGAGCGAGGCGGGCTACGGGGCCGCCCTCGACTATCCGCTCTCCGTCGGGGCCTGGTCCGATCATGCCGAAACAGATCAGGGCTGGACGCTGGGGCTTTCGGGCGACACGGCTACCGCCGGTCGCTGGGTCCGCGCGGAGCCCGTCGGGACGCAGTACAACGGCCAGCAGGTTCAGCCGGATCTAGACCACACGCCGGATCCTGGGGCTCTCTGCTTCGTGACGGGCAACGGCGCCGTCGGCGGCGCGGCCCCCGATTCGGACGTCGACGGCGGACGGACGACGCTCTTGTCGCCGGTCTTCTCCCTCGGCGGGGCGGTCTCCGCGACGCTGGAGTACTGGCGCTGGTACACGAACAACCTCGGCAACAATCCGGGCCAGGACTACTGGGCGGTCGACGTGACGGCCGATGGGTCGTCCTGGACGCATCTCGAGTACACGACCGCGAGCGCGAACAGCTGGAACCAGTATTCCTTCAATCTGGCCGAGCATGTCGCTCTCACCGACGCCGTCAGGATCCGCTTCATCGCCGAGGATCTCTCTCCCGGCTCTCTCGTCGACGCGGCCGTGGACGACGTCACTCTGACGGTTGTGCGCGCACCCGTGACGGGAGTCGATGGGGCCAATGCGGGCGCGCCTCACGGAACCCTCTCCTTCCGCCCGAACCCGCTGGGCGCGAGCGGCTCGATCATCTACAGCCTGGTTCGCCCGACCACCGTCCGGCTCGCCCTCTACGACGTGGCCGGAAGGCTGGTGCGGACCCTGGTCGACGGCCCCGCCGCCGCAGGAGAGCACACCGTCGGGTTCGATGCGGGCACGGTCCCGTCAGGGATCTATTTCGTCCAGATCGACACGCCGGAGGTGACCCAGTTCAAGCAGGTGACGATCGTTCGTTGATCGCGCCATCGAGGGTCATGAAGATCTGAACCGGGGCGGCTCTCTCTCCATGGGGGGAGCCGCCCGCGCATGGTATGATCGTGGGGGGACCTGTTGTCCCGATCGGCCGCACCCGGCGAGCCTGCAGGCTCGCGAAAGTTCGACAACCTGACGATCTGGCTCCCCGCCCCATCCCGGGGTGGGTGGAAAGGAGCAGGGATGGCATCTTGCCGCCGTCAACTGGTGATCCTCCTGGGGATCCTTGCATTCTGCATCGCAACAGCGCACGCCTTCGCCCCCGTGGAGGAGCGCGCCGATCTGGCGATTACGCGGCCGGGCGCGGAGCGCCCGCCCGTGTGGCGACAGGAGGGGCTGCGCGCCGAGCAGCACCCCGAGGCCGCCCTCTTCGAGGCCCGGGCCGGTTCGGGATGGACTTATAGCTGGAATGCCGTGAACGGGACGCCCCACGCGGTCTATGGCCCGGGTGTCGACCTCTCCACGGGGTTCCTGTCCGGCGAGGCGCAGGCCGAAGATGCGGCGCGGCGCTTCGTCGACCAGCATCGGGACTTGCTGAAGGTCGATCCGGCTCAGATGAAGCTCGTCTCCGTCGTGAACGGCCTCGGAAAGTGGGGGGTCATCTTCCAGCAGGAACATGACGGGATCCCCGTCGAGGACTCGTTCCTGCGGCTTCTGATGACCGAGTCGGGGCGCCTCTACTACTTCGGGTCCGACTGGCATCCCGCGATCGGGATCGCCACGCGTCCTCTCCTGACGGTCGCCGAGGCGGGCCAGTTCGCCTCCAGAGATGTCGGTTTCGTCGCGGGCCGCGATCTGGACGAGGGGGGCGAGCTGTTGATTCTTCCCGTTCCGGAAGGGGAGGGGATGGGATACCGGCTTGTCTGGCGGGTGCGGCATCGTGTGGAGGAGCCGTTCGCGATCTGGGTGTCGCACGTGGACGCGGCGACGGGCGAGGTGGTGTGGCGGTATGACGATGTTTGCTACGCGAACGTGGTGGGGACGACGGCGGGGGACGTGGAGGATTACGGGTACTGTTACGGGGAGCAGGATCGGCGGCTGCCGAACATGCGGGTGGCGGTGACGGGGGGCAACAGCGGCTATTCGGATCTGCAGGGCAACTACGAGATCACGCATTCCGGGACGGCTCCGGTGACGGTGACGGCGCAGCTGGACGGTCGTTGGATCAACGTGAACGATCAGCTGGACGGGGACGGGACGTTCACGGGGACGGCGACGCCTGGCGTGGCGTTCGAGATTCGCTGGACGGATGGGTGGGAGAACGACGCGGCGCGGGCCATCTATCTGCACGGCAATCGGATCCACGACGCGGCGAAGCAGTACGATCCGAGCTGGACATCGCCCGACTACCGGATGTCGGCGACGGCGAACATCGCGAGCACGTGCAACGCCTACTGGGACGGCAGCACGATCAACTTCTATCGGGCCGGGGGCGGATGCGGCAACACGGGTCAGATGGGGGATGTGATCTATCACGAGTACGCGCACGGGATGACGCAGTGGATCTACGGGAACAATCCCTCGGACGTGGGGGAGGGGAACTCGGACACCGCGGCCCTCCTTCTGGATCGCAACTCGATCTGCGGCGAGGGGTTCTATTTAGACCAGTGCGCGAGCGGCATCAGGAACGCGGAGAACACCCTCATTTATCCCGACGATTACCAGTCTGGGCAGATCCACTTCAACGGCCAGTTCGTTTCCGGCTTCTACTGGGACTCGAGGCAGGAGCTGGTGCTGATCTACGGCGAGGAAGGCGTGACGGATGTCCTCTGGCCGATCTGGCACTTCGCCAGGCGGCTGATCCAACCGCTCAGCATGCCGGATCAGATCCTCGCGGCATTCGTCACCGACGATGACGACGGCAATCTGAACAACGGGACGCCTCACTACGACGCCTTCTGCGTCGGAGCCACG
>VGJL01000048.1 GCA_016867495.1 Candidatus Eisenbacteria bacterium
GCGGGACACGATCTCGATGGCGCGGGGAAGCGGGGCTGACGAGGTGAAGGCCGCAGCCGCCGGCCGCGAAAGGGTCCGTGCGCACATGGAGGGAAAGACGTTGCGGAAGGTCTTCTTCGTGCCCGATCGACTGATCAATCTGGTCGTGGGCTGAGGGGAGATCCTCGATGAAGCTCCGAATCCTGTTCCTGCTGCTTCTGGTCCTCGCGTGGAGATCGCCCGAGAACGCGGCAGCCGAGGCCTTCGTCAGAGCGAACGGCGGCTGGCTCGATGTCGAGGGCGGGGCCACGCGGGGTGTCGGGAACTCATATCAGGGAGGCTACGGGCTCTCCTTCGAGGCCGGGTTTGCCCTCTCGAACTTCATCGCCCTGAGCGCCGAGTTCGCCCCTTCGTACAACCAGCCGCCACGGAAGACGCCGGCGACGACGGACCTCGAGGGAGGATCGTATCAGGCTCTGACCGGGAACCTCCTTCTCCGCTTCGAGCCGATTGAGCGGCTCAGGCCGTACATCCTGCTGGGAGGCGGGCAGGGGCACTTCACCTTCGACTACGCCGACTCGGGGAGAGTGGTCGGCTCGGGATCCAACAGCAGGAGGATCCCCGACGACCGCTTGAGCGCGCTGTCGATGATCGTCGGATTCGGGTTCGACAGCCCGCTCACGGGACGGCTCTCGTGGGGGATCAGGGGACGCTACTTCTATCACCGCTGGAGGCCCGAGAGCGATGAGGGGATCCTGTACGCGTTCCCGAAGGGCGAGGCCTTCGCCGTCGACGCCGGCCTGAAGTTCCGCTTCTAGAAGGTCCCCCAGCCCGTCATCCTAAGGCAGCCTGATCCTCGCCTCCCTGCACTGGAGGATCTCCTGCGTCGCCATGTTCTGGACGAAGGCGATCAGGCGAGTCTCGCGGGGAGTCCGCGCGGCTTCAACCGTTTCCTCCGCGAGATCGAACTGGATCGACGAATCGAGGAATCCTCCGGCGGGAATGGCCCCCTCCTCGCGCAGGATGTCCAAGTCGACCGGCGCCGCATACTTGCGGACGACGCCATGGAAGAAGTCGACATGATAGGGGTTCCACACGACGACGCTGTCCTTGGCGTAGAAGGCGTGAAGCTCGAGCCGATCCGATGTCTCCAGTGGCTCGATGGCGACTAGCCGGAGGTTTCCGGTCAGGACCTCCTCCTCGGTCCGGACATCGCTCCAGTAGAGGCCGATCTTCGAATCCTGGCCGTACGTGGAGGAGACGCGCGAGGCGTAGGCGGCGACGAGATCTGGACTTGAGGCGCCGAGGAGCCTGTCCCGGCCGTTGAAGAACGCATACGGTGCGTTCTGCTCGTTTCCGTAGAAGAGCACACGCTGCGCGATCTGATCGGTGAAGAGGACATCGAAGCCGCTCCAGTAGAGATGCACTTCCACCGATGCGAACGCCTCCGGGTCGTAGCGCGGATCGCGCTCCAGCGAGTCGGCGGCGGCATCGGCTTTCGGACAGTTCGGGCAGTATGTGGCCGTCATGAGCTCGAGGAGACAGCCCCGGATCTGCGGCCTCGGAACGTATTCGAACGCGAAGACGACCTCGGCGGTCCCCACCGCCGGGATCGCGACAGTCCTGGCCGTGTCGGCGGAGGCCAGATCGAAGCCCACCCGGTCGAGTGATCCTCGCGGGACTCCCACGGAGTGATCCCCCTGGGCGAGACAGACGAACGACGCCGGCGTGACCTGGCCCGTCTGTGCCCCATCGAGCAGCACGGGCAGTCCCGGAGGCTCCGATCGGACGATCAGGGCGTTTCCATCAGGCAGCGGGCGCAGCTCGAAATCGAGAGTCTGACGCACGCCCGCGCGGATCTCCGTGATCACCGTGTCGGACGGCGTCACGGCCGCGCAGGTCTTCTGCACGACGAAGGTGTAGGTGCCGGGCGGCAGGAAGGTGTCGATCTGGGCCTCCGTCAGGTTCCCGCGGATCCTCGTCCCGTCCACGAAGACCCATGCCCCGAGCCTCAGGCTCGGCGGATCCGCGGGGAAGCGCAGCAGGACCTCCGCGACTGTCGGAGCCGGAAGATCGTCGGCGCAGCCCGCTAGGGCGAGGGCCGCGAGAAACGAGGCGGCCAACCTAGAAGTTCGTGAGCAGCTCAAGACGACCTCCTTCGAATGGGTCGACGATCTTGCACACTCCACCGGAGCAGACCTGTCCGCCCCGCAAAGATCCACCCGCGACGGTCAGCTGGCCCAAGAGCCCCAGCCGGATCCTCCACTCCGCCCAGAACCAGGATTCGCGATCCAGGTTGGGCTCATCGCTCCACTCCGTCGTGACCGACCAGCTGTGGCGCGGGGCGCGGGTCAAGCTCACCGTCGCCACCTGATCGCGATACTCGACCGGCCACTCGAAGCGGGACGTCGCCAGATCCTGCTTCTGCGTGGCCTGCGTCTCGTAGCCGACCTCGATCGCCCAGGGTCCGAAGGAGCGCTGGGCGTCTCCGCCGTAAGTGATCCGCTCGAAGAAGACCCGATCGCTTCCCTCGCGGACCTTCTCCTCGGTCTCGCCCGCCCGCAGGATCCAGTGGGTGCCGATCCAGTCGGCCTCGGCCTCTCCCACGACCTCCCAGGCTGGGAGGTCGGCGTGGCGCGCGTAGGACCGGCTCCAGTTGCCCGTGAACGAGAGCGCGGGGGAGGGATTGATCATGACCTCGGTCTGGATGCCCCGCTCGTCATCGAGCCGGATGTTCGGCACGTGCGATCCTCGGTTCAGGAGCGTCGTCGTGTGCTGGCGGACCACTGTCGGCGGGATTCCGTACGCGTGCGCGAATCGAAGCAGATCCTTGCCCTCGACCAGAAAGGCAACCCGTCCGACGGAAGCGTTCGCGGCGAAGTAGCCGCCGTGCCCGTCGGCGGGGGAGCGACGCCCCTTCCTCTCCGGGGAGTAGTGCCGGATCGCATACTCCCCTTTTAGGTCGATCCCGCCGGGAAGCCTCGCGGTCCCCTGGAGCCCGGCGATGCCATCGCGCCCGGGCCTCGGCTCGTCGCCGAAGACGGAGTCGACAAGGGCCCCGTTTGCGACGACCGACCAACCCTTGCCCAGATCTGAGCGGGCGGCGAGGCCCTTGACGATCGTAGCGGGTCGGCCGTAGCTGTTCGTCCCGGCGATCCCCTCGAAGTCGAATCTCCCCAGCTCCGCCCTTATGTGCGCTCCATCGACTACGTTGTCGAAATCGATCGTCTTGTCTTCGTAGATCATGAGGACCATCCCCGATCCGAGAGTCGCGTAGCTGTCGCCGAGTCTGGCCTCCACGGGTCCATGCTTGGCGCCGACCCATCTCTTCCGGATTCCCTCCTGACGGATCCCGTACTTGTTCGGATCGAGCCGGGGGTCGGAGGGCGTGTGGGAGAGGAAGACGACGCCAGCGCTGAATCGGTTCCAGGTCAGATCGATGTCGAGGCGATCGTCGACGAGGCTCTCCTCAAGGGCCGTGTCGTAGTAGAGCTCGAGCTGATTGGCCCCCCTGAGGTCCGCCTCCTCCGCCCACGCGACTCCGCCGATGAACAGGAGTCCGCTGCCGGCCGTGAGCATTAGCGCGGCGCAGGCCATGACTGCGAGGGGGCCGCCGGCCACGGGCCGGCGCGGGGCGGCCGCCGGACGGGCGAGGCAGCTCACTTCGGGCTGCCGGAGGTCTCACTCTCCGCCCCCAGGCCCAGCAAACCCCGCACGAGCTCCTCGAGCTTCTTCTCGTCCCCGGGTAGATACGACTCCGCGAAGTGCACGATCTTCCGATCCTGGGCGATCAGGAAGGAGGTCGGATACTGCCTCACGTTGAACAGGTTGCCGATCGACTTGCTCGGATCGGTCAGCACGAGAAACTGAAACTTGTTGGAGTCGACATAGGGCTTCACCTTCTGCACGGTGCGCGGCTCGTCCTGCGAGATCGCGACGACGGAGAACCCCCTGTCGCGGTACTTCTTGTGGAGCTTGTCCAGCTCCGGCATCTCGCGCTTGCAGGGCCCGCACCATGTGGTCCAGAAGTCGACGAGGATCGGCCCCTTCTTGAGAAGCTCGGACGCCTTGACCTCCTTCCCCTGAAGGTCCTTGGCCGTGAAGTCGGGGGCCTTCAGGACGGGACTCTCCTTGGCCGGCTTCCCTGCCGTCTCGCCCGATGCCAGGGCCGCCTCGGGGCCGGCGGGAGCGGATGCCTGGATCTCCTGGGCCTGGCCTGGAGACCAGGTCGCGACGATGAGGGCCAACAGAGGCCACGGAGCGATGGGGCTTCGAATCGCCTTCAATTCAGGACTCCCTTTCCCTGCGTTCTTGGACTCGGTGCGCCTTGCTTCGACATCCCGAAGGGGCGAGATCGCCGATATCCGGTCTTCCCCCGCGACCCCGGGAAACGGCTTCATTGTATGGAGATTGCGCGGGCCTGTCCAAGGCCGAAGGGAAGAGCGCGGCCGGGTTCTTCTCCGGGCGCGTGGAGAGGGCCTCGAGGGTCGCGAAACCCTGCCGGACAGCGCCAAGCACGGCGTTGTCGGCCGCCTCCCGATCTGGGATCGTACTGCCCGATGGAAGGCGCGCGCGAAGCGAGGGATCGTATCCTCGAGTGGGGGAGGGAGATCGGCTTCTCATCGGTGGGGATCGCTCCCGCCGAGCCCTCACCGGCCTTGCCCCGGCTCATCCGGTGGCTCGAAGAAGGCCGCAACGGCTCGATGGCCTATCTTGCCCGCGACCCTCTCGCGCGCGGGGATCCGCGCAACCTTCTCGGGGGATGCCGCAGCGTCATCTGCGCGGCGCTTCCCTACAGCACAGGCGATGATCCGGCGGCCGGTCGGCCCGAGCTCGGGAGGATCTCCCGCTACGCCTGGGGGGATGACTATCACGCTGTCGTGAAGGAGAAGCTCGAGGCCCTCTCATCGCGGATCCGCAGGGAGTGGCCCGAGGCGCGAGCGAGGGTCGCTGTCGACACCTCCCCGATCATGGAGAAGGCCCTTGCCGCGCAGGCCGGAATCGGCTGGATGGGGAAGCACACGCTGATGATCGATCCAGGGCGGGGCAGCTGGTTTGTCCTCGGGGAAGTCCTCACGACGCTCGCTCTGTCTCCGACCGGCGCTGTGGAGGACCGCTGCGGGGGCTGCTCGCGCTGCGTCGAGGCCTGTCCGACGGGCGCGATCGTCGAGCCCTATCTTCTCGATGCGAGGCGCTGTCTCTCGTATTGGACGATCGAGCGGAAGGGCGAGATCGATCCCGAGATCGAGATCCGGACAGGGAACTGGATCTTCGGCTGTGACGTGTGCCAGGAGGTGTGTCCCTGGAACGAACGGGCGCCGCGTGCGGAGGAGCCCCGCTTCGCTCCGCGCATCGAGAATCTCGGCCGGGCGCTGCGGGAGTGGCGCGAGGCCGGCGAGGCTGAGTTCGACCGGCGGTTCGGCGGGAACCCGGTCGCTCATGTTGGTCGCGGAGCCTTTCTCAGGAATGTAGAAGCAGCGATGCGAAACGAGAGGAGACGATGATGGCCGGAAGAGAGGCGATTCGAATCCCGCGCGAGAAGGGGCGACCGCTGGCGGGCGACCTCCACATCCCCGCGGACACGAAGAGCCCGCAGGGCGGGGGCTCGGTTCGTGGTCCCGGGGACTCGGCGGGCCGCGAGGGGCTGGGCGCGGTCCTCGTCATCCACGGATTCAAGGGATTCAAGGACTGGGGCTTCTTCCCGCACCTCTGCGACGCCCTGGCGGAGGGCGGATTGCTCGCTCTCAGATTCAACGTGAGCGGCGCGGGCATCAGGGAGGACGGCGATCGGTTCGACGACCCCGAAGCGTTCGAGTCGAACACCTACGGCAAGGAGCTTCGCGACATCGCTCTGGCGGCAGCATTCCTGAGGGCGAGGGGGGAAGCGATGGGCCGCCGCCCGAAGCTCGGTCTGCTGGGAGTGAGCCGCGGGGGCGGGATGGCCATTCTCCATGCCGCCGCGGATCGGTCCATTCAGGCGTTGGCCACCTGGGCGGCGATCTCCTATGCCGACCGTTACGATCGCTCGGCCCACGAAGCCTGGGAGCGGGGCGAGACGGTTCCGGTGGCGAACGTCCGGACCGGCCAAGTCTTCCAGATGCGCGGCGCGCTCTGGGAGGAGCTCCGGAACGACGCGGAGCGCTTCGACATCCTTCGCGCAGCCGGCAGGATCGATCTCCCCTGGCTGATCGTCCATGGAGACGCCGACGACACGGTGAAGCTCGACGAGGGGACGGCCCTGCATCGGGCGGCGCGGGACGGGATGTGCGGAGAGCGGGCCCGGCTTCTCATCCTTCAGAAGACCGGGCACACCTTCGGCGGCGTCCATCCCTTTCGGGGTGAGACGCCTCCCATGCGAAAGGCGATCCGGGAGACGGTCCGCTGGTTCGCCGCGCATCTCGATACGCTCGGCGAGGCGTCCGGCGCTCCTTGACACTCGTTCTCCCGGGCGGCTAGTCTCGGTTTCGAGGTCGCGTTTTGACCGGTGAGCAACAATCCGCCACTCTGGGAGATCATCTATCATGCTGGATCGCAAGCAAGTCGAAGGGGTTTTCGATCGTAGGGTTCGTCCCGCGCTCATGATGGACGGCGGGAACATAGAGCTGATCGATGTGAAGGACAACAAGGTCTACGTGAGGCTGGTGGGCGCCTGCGGGCATTGCCCCAGCTCCGCGATGACCCTGCAGTTCGGCGTCGAGAAGGCGCTCCGGGAAGAGCTCTCCGAGTTCGAGGGGCTCGTCACGGTCTGATACCTCGATGAGGCGCGATGATGCCGGGGGGGCGCGCGCGGGGACTCCCGCAGCGGCCTCCTCGTTCGCTTTCACAAGGGGGTTCGCATGAAGCTTCGATGGTTGCTCCTGCCCGTTCTGCTCGGTGCTCTTCTCGGCGGCGAGGCAAGGGCCGATGTGACGATCGAGACCAAGCACAACGAAGAGACCCACATGATGTACTTGGCCGAGCACATGTTCCGCTCAGACATCAAGGACGGCATGGTGATCTTCCGGGGAGACAAGAAGGTCCTCTGGATGGTGGACCTCGGCAAGAAGAAGTACACGGAAATGACCGAGGCGGACGCGAAGGCGATGGGACAGAAGATAGACGAAGCCATGGCGCGGATGCAGGAAGCGCTGAAAGAGGCCTCCCCGGAGCAGCGGGCGATGATGGAGAAGATGATGGGGAACGTGCCGGGGGCGAAGCAGAAGTCGAAGCGGATCGTCACTCCGCTGGGGCAGAGCCGTGAGATCAACGGTTTCCGATGCAAGGGATATACGGTCGATACCGGGGACGAGGCGACTAGCGAGGTGTGGGCGACCGATCCGAAGGCGATCAATCTGGATCCCGCGGAGCTATCGGTCTTCAAGGAGTTCGCGGAGTTCATGCAGGAGATCCTGCCGGGCATGGACAGCCTCGAGGAGCTCATGAAGGACTACGAGAATCCGGGGGAGGATCAGGTTCCCGGATTCCCGATCCTGACCATCGCGAAGGACAAGAAGGGGAAGGAGTCCTGGCGCTCCGAGGTGGTCCGCCTGGAGAAGGGGTCGATCGGCGCCGAGAAGTTCGAGGTGCCGGCCGGATGGAAGAAGGAGAAGGGAGCCTTCGGGGAGTGACCGCCGCGCCGCCCGCGCGCCGCCCCTGGTGGGTCTTCTCGGCGATCGGCGCGGGCGCTTTCATGTCCGCATTCGGCGGGAGCGCCGTCAACGCGACGCTCCCGGTGATCCAGTCCTCTCTCGGCAGCGGCATCGCGACCGTGCAGTGGGTCCTGACGGTCTTTCTCCTGGCCGTGAGCGCCCTTCTTCTCAGCTTCGGACGGCTCGGCGACATCCTGGGACACAGGACCATCTACCTCTGGGGCTTCGTCGGGTTCATCGCCGGTTCGACCCTCTGCGCGATCTCCCCGTCCGCCGGCGCCCTCATCGCTTCCCGCGTCGCGCAGGGAATCGGCGCCGCGATGCTCTTCGCGAACTCCCCGGCGATCCTCACCGGGAGCTTTCGGGCCGAGGACAGGGGCCGCGTCCTGGGCCTGCTCTCCATGATGACCTACATCGGTCTTACGGCCGGTCCGAGCCTCGGAGGCTGGATCGCCGCCAACCTGGGCTGGCGCGCCGTTTTCTATGTCAACGTCCCCGTGGGTCTCGCGGCGCTCCTGATCGCCTGGCGCGTCCTGCCCCGCGAGAGCGCCCAGGGAGGCGAGAAGCGATTCGACCTGATGGGCGCCGGCGCATTCACGGTCGGTCTTCTCGCCCTGCTCCTCTTTCTCAATCAGGGGTACTCGCGAGGCTGGGACTCCGCGCCGATTCTGCTGCTCCTCGTGGCCTCGGTCGCGCTTCTGACTCTCTTCGTCGCCGTCGAGCGCAGGGACCGGGCCCCGATGCTCGATCTCGGCCTCTTCCGGAGCCGGATCTTCTCGGCTGCCGCCGCGAGCGCGATGCTCAACTACCTCGCCATCTTCATCTGCCTCTTTCTGATGCCGTTTCTGCTCATCAGGGGGATGCGCATGTCCGTCTCGGAAGCCGGTCTGCTCCTGACCTGTCAGCCCCTGGCCATGGCGATCACCGCTCCCCTGAGCGGCGCCGTCGCGGACCGCGTCGGATCGAGAGGACCGAGCACGCTCGGGATGGCGATACTGGCGACAGGCCTATTCCTTCTGGCCAGCCTTGACGCCGCATCGAGCCGCTGGGAGATCGGCGCGGGGCTGGCCGTGGTCGGTCTCGGGACGGGGATCTTCATCTCCCCCAACAGCAGCGCCCTCATGGGGGCGGCGCCCAAGCACCGGCAGGGGATCGCGGGGGGTGTGCTGGCGACGGCGCGCAACCTCGGCATGGCGTTGGGCGTGGGTCTCTCGGGAGCGATCCTCACCACCCTGCTGGCCCGCGGGGCGGATCTCCACAGCGCGATCCGCGCCGGGTTTCTCGTGGCCGGGGCCGTAGCGCTGGCCGGCGTTCCGATCTCCGCGTCGAGGGGTGGGGAGGGAAGTCGTGATGCCGGCTGAAGCCCAGTTGGTTGCCGCTGGCGAAAGGGGAGCGCGGCGCTCTGCCAGGAGCGGTTCTCCCTGCGAGGGCACCGCAAGGTGGTTTGCCGGTTGCGTCGCCTTCTCGCTGTCGCCCCCTGCCGCGGGCGCAGCGACTGCGCCCACGACACCCGGTGACGAGAACTACTTCTCCTTGGGGATGCGCTTGCTCTCCCTGGATCGTTGGAGATCATTCGAATGGTAGATGCACTCGCTGAGCAAGGCGTCGCCGATGCTGACGTCCTTCGCCATCTCCTTGCACGTGGGGGCTCCGCACAGGCCGCAGTCCAGGCCCGGGAGTTTCGTCAAGAGCGCTTCCGCCTCGCGGACCGCTCTCACCCGTTCACTCAGGTTGCCCGAATGACCCCGTGCCGGTCGCGGCAGGATCGGCCGTCCGAGGCCGAAATCCTCCGTCGAATACCGTCTCTCGACCTCCGCCAGCGTCTCGCGGTCCATGTCCGGAAGCCTGTCGAGGAGCGACTGCATTTTGCTGAGGGTGACGTAGACGTTGGCGACCGTCAGGTTGCCGCCGGCGCAACCGCTCCAGCAACTGTGCGCCTCGACGAACTCCACGTTGCGCAGCCTGCCCTTCTCGATGTCATCGAACACCTGGGTGATGTTCGAGATGCCAGTGACATGCAGATAGCGGTGGTGGGCCAGTACCTGGCTGAGCCCGTCGCCCAGGCATGATCGCAGGAGAGCGGCGCTCCTGATAGGAACCGCCTTGGGCGGCTTCTCCGGCTCGGCCTTCATGGTGTTCGCGCTCGCGACGATCGCGTTGTAGACCTCGGAGATGCCCAGGGTCCCGTCCAGGTTGCTCTCCACCCTCTCGGCAGGCTCGAGAATCGAGATGGTCTTCGCCTGGCACGGGGTAATGTGGATGGCCGCGATCTGGTCCCTGGGAATGCCGAGTTCCCCCGAGTATCGTCGTTTGGCTTCGCGGCCAGCGATCTCCCGTGGGGGCTGAATGCAAATGAGCTGATCCACCATCCTCGGATAGGCGACCTGCACGAGACGCACGACGACAGGGCAGGCGACGGAGATCAGGGGCAGGGGCCCCTTCCAGTTCTCGAGGTATTCCTTGATCGCCCTGTCGACGAGGCTGATCTCGACGGCGAAGTCCCAGACCGCGTCAAAGCCCAACATGAGGAGGCCTTGAGAGATGTGGGCGGGGGAGATGCCTGCGGGAAACTGGCCGAACAGGACCGGGGAGGGAATCGCGACCCTGAACTTGAATCCGCAGAGATCCTTCACGGAGGAGGTCGTGGGCGCGATCGCGCCCCATTGGCACGAGGAGAGGCAGACGCCGCAGTCGATGCACCGCTCCGGCGTGTACCGCGCCCTCCCCTGCCTGACCCGGATCGCGTGGGTCGGACAGACCCGCATGCAGGCAAGGCAGCCTTGGCACTTCTCCTCGTCGATCCGGAATCCGTGGGCGAGAGCGCTCATTTCGCGTTCAGGTGGATCACAGACAAGAGTCTGGTTCCTTTCCCGACCTCCGACCCGAGTTCAAACCTGTCCGAGGTCTTCTTGATGTTCGGCAGGCCCATGCCGTAGCCGAATCCCATCTCGCGCATTTCATCGCTGGCGGTCGAATACCCCTCTTGCAAGGCCAGCTCAATGTCCGGAATGCCGGGACCGTCGTCCACGACCTCGATTGAAAGATCCTCCTCGGTCAGCGTGAAGATGACCGTGGCCCGGGCTGCGTACATCACGACATTCATCTCCGCCTCGAACGTCACCACCCCCGCGCGCAGGATGATGTCGGGATCCATCCCGATGTCCGACAGGATCGCCTTCACCTCTGCAGAGGTTTCGCCGGCCTTATCGAAGTCCAGGCCATGGACCTCGAAGGTCTTCCTGAGGAGAACGTCGGACTCCATGGCTATGTGACACCCCTGAGACCCTGGTTCCGCAGAATCCCGCAGCAATCGAACATCCCAAGTCGCGTGGCCAGGATGGCGATGCTCCTCTGGCGCGCATGGTCGATCGTCTTCTCGTTGGGGCGGACGCCCCTCACAAAGAGGATGGCGGCCAGATCGGCTACGTGCGCGGTTCGGACCGCCTGGATGTTCGCGAGGCCGGTGACGAGAAAGGCGCGCCGGCAAAGGGCGGTCAAGACGACGCTCATGCCGTCGGCAGCGACAACTGTGCTGATCTCGGTCCCCAGGAGTTCGGGGCAGGCCAGGACCTCGCATTCCAGGAGGTCCCGGATGGCCGCAAGGCTCATGGACGTTTCTGGTTCAGCGCTCATCGGCGGCTTCCCATCCTTGCCCTCGGCGGCCGAGCAGGCAGATTCCAGATGCCCGTCTCAACCCGAAAGCGTCTGGTGTATGGACTGCGCGGCCTTTCTTCCCGCCCCCATGGCGCTGATGACGGTCGCCGCGCCTGTGACGACGTCGCCTCCGGCCCAGACCCTCTCGCGGGAAGTACGGCCAGTCTCCTCGTCGGCGACGATGTTCCCCTTCTTGCCCACCGTCAATCCGGGGGTGGACATCGGGATCAGCGGATTCGGGCTGTTTCCGATGGCGCAGACCACCGCATCCGCGCTCATGCGAAACTCGGATCCCTTGATGGGCACGGGCCGCCGGCGCCCCGATTCGTCAGGCTCACCCAGCTCCATCTTCAAGCACTCGATCTCCGTGAGCCATCCCTGGTCGTTGCCCAGCAACCGAACCGGGAGGGTCAGGTAATCGAATGTCACCCCCTCCTCCTCGGCGTTCTCGAGTTCTTCCAGCCTTGCCGGCATCTCGCTTCTGCTGCGGCGATAGACGATGTGGACTTCGTCGGCGCCCAAACGCAGAGCCGTGCGGGCCGAGTCCATCGCGACGTTCCCTCCTCCAAAGACGGCAACGCGCGCGGCCCTCTTGAGGGGCGTGTCCCATGCGGGGAAGCGGAAACCCTTCATCAGGTTGCAGCGGGTGAGGTATTCGTTCGCCGAGTAGACGCCGTTCAAGTTTTCTCCTGGGACTTCCATGAACCACGGCAGTCCCGCCCCCGCCGCGATGAACATCGCATCGTATTCCTCGAGGATCCTATCCACGGTGCGGGTCTTTCCAACGATATGGTCCAGATGCAGCGTGACGCCGAGGCTCGTCACGTACTCGACCTCACGGCGCACGATCGCCTTTGGCAGCCGGAACTCGGGTATGCCGTAGGTGAGCACACCGCCGGCCTCGTGCAGCGCCTCGAAGATCGTGACGCTGTACCCCAGTAGCGCCATGTCGCTGGCCACGGTGATCCCCGCCGGACCGGAACCGACCACCGCGATCTTCTTGCCGTTAGGGCTCGCCATCGCAGGCTTCTCGATGGCCCCGCTCGCGGCTTCCCAGTCGGCAAGGAAGCGCTCCAACCGCCCGATGGCCACCGGCTCGTGCTTCTTGCCGAGGACGCAGAACTTCTCACACTGCTCCTCCTGCGGACAGACACGGCCGCACACGGCGGGCAGGGCGTTTCTCTCCTTCAGCTTCTTGATCCCCGCGCTGAAGTCGTCGCTGACGACGCACTGGACGAATCCGGGGATGTCGATGTTGACCGGGCAGCCGTTCACGCAGTGGGGCTTCTTGCAGCCGAGGCAACGGGAGGCTTCCTCCTTGGCCTGTTCCGGCGTGTAGCCGAGCGCCACCTCGTCGAAGTTCCTGACCCTCTCGAAGGGTTCCTGTTTCGGCATGGGCGTCTTCCTGGACTCGATTCTCTTCGCCACGCTTGGACCTCCTTCGCACCCTAGAAGTGCGAAGCGCATCCGCTGCGCCGCAGCGGCTGGACCTCCTCGGGGTTGTAGGTCTTCCTCCGTTTCAGGAACTCCTCCCAGTCCACTTCGTGCCCGTCGAAGTCGGGCCCGTCGACGCAGGCGAACTTCATCCTCCCCGCGACGGTGAGGCGGCAGACGCCGCACATGCCGGTGCCGTCGATCATGATCGGATTCATGTTGACGATCGTCTTGGTTCCGAGTTCGCGAGTCACGTTCGACGTCTTCATCATCAGGAAGGTGCATCCGTTGACGATGATCCGATCCGGCTGGATCCTCTCCAGCGCGAGGATCTCCGGCAGGCGAGTGATGTGCCCTCGATAGCCGGCGGAGCCGTCGCGGGTCAGCTCGATGAGCCGATCGCAGACCGGCCGGAACTTCTCCTGCCAGTACAGGAGGTACCGGCTCCGCGCTTCGAGGAGGACGTGCACCCTGCTTCCCGCCTCGGCGAGCGCCCTCGCGATGGGGTAGATGCTCCCGATCCCGTAGCAGCCGGCGACGCAGAGGACGGTTCCGAAGTCGCCGATCTCCGTCTCCCGTCCGAGGGGACCGGCGTAGGTCGGGATCGTGTCGCCCGCCTTCAGCCTGGCGAGTCTGGATGTCGAGGCCCCGACCTGAAGGAACATCGAGGTCACGGTACCGGCCTCGAGATCCCAGTCGGCAACGGTGAGGGGAACGCGCTCGCCGGTCTCGCTCGGTCTCAGAATCACGAAGCTCCCCGGACGCACCGCGGCCGTGACCTGGGGAGCCTCCACGGTTAGCTCATGGATGTTCGGAACAATCATCCTGCGAACGACGACCTTGTACATGCCCGGTCCTCAGGACTCTGCCTTAAGTCCGCCCGCTCCCCGGCCGGCAACGCCTGAGTCTTCCGGCGTTGCCTGCGGTTCCACCAGAACTCCCTCCCGGATCCCGCTGGCGCGATAGAGGGGCTCCAGATCCTTCCGGTGAGGAATCCCTCCACATGCGAGCGGGCGATGCACGATGATGGAGCCGGGAGGACAGCTCGCGTCCGCCCGGGCAGTGGCCTGGATCTCGATCCCGTCAGCCCGCAGGAGAACGGGACCATCGCCTTCGATTCCGAGCTCGGCAAGATCTTCGGGATGGAGTCTGATCCCTTCCTCGAGGCTGAGTTCGGAAAGCCCTTCCACAACGCCGCAGAGGTCGATCCCGCGGTGTCTGAACCCGCCAGGGACGACGAGCAAGCGGCGACCGTCAGCGCGAGCGTCGCCGCGGGCGGGCGCGGGACGCCCTGCCGGCGATCCGATTCCGGTCTCGGCGAGCATTCGCTGGCGCCGATCAGGTTCTTCGGGGAAGCCGGGGACCTCGCGATGGATCTGCTCACGAACCCGGGCGGCGCTCTCGAACAAGAGATCACTGCGTGAGAGTCTCTCCGCCAGCATCCCCAGAATGAGCCAGTCGGGACGCGCGCATCCGGTGAGCGCCCCGTCCGGCAAGTCCTCGATCCTGGCATTCTCCTGCACGCGTCCCTCGACGTTCGTCAAAGTCCCTTCCGCTTCCGCAAAGCTCGAGGCAGGGAGGAACGCGTCCACTTCGAAGGGAGGGTAGTAGATGTCTTGCGCGATGATGTACTCGCACGAAGGTCGCTCGAAGAAGGGCGCCTCTCCGATGAGGAAGAGGACCTTCGGCGTCGCCCTCCCCTGGAGCAGGTCGTCAAGCGAGATGCCCTTCCCCTCTGCAGGCCTAGGTCCCGGGAGGATCTCCGGGAAGGCGCCGAGTTCGAGGACTCCTCTCGTGTTGGAACCATGGAAGAGGGGCAGGAAGGAAGTCTGCTCTCGTTCCGCGAGCCTCAGAAGCGCTTCTGCGAGCCGATACTCCGGATCGGCTGCGAAAGCGGACGGACCCACGACGATAGCCACGGCGCCTCCCGGCGCGACGGCGTCGAGAGCCCTCGCGAGCTTCTCGCGATCGACGCCTGTCTTGCCGGCGATCCGCGCGGCGTTCGGGGCGCTCCCTCCCAGCAGCGAATCAGCCAGAAGACCCAGCACGGTCCCTTCGGTCCCCGGACGGGTCCGCAGCCATAGGTCCGCATAGCGCGCCAGATTGGAGTCGTGGGAATCGATCGTGACGAGCCTCGCGCCTTCTCTCAGGGCGCGCCGGACCTCGACGCCGACGATCGAGAAGTAGAACCTCGTATCGAGCCCCACGGCGATGATCGTGTCCGCATGAGCGATCTCCTTGATGGAGATCGGAAGCGAGAGGAGTTTCGCCCAGAGGTCGATCCCGCCGGGGAAAGTCGAGCGCGCCGTGGAGTCGATGCCGTTCGACTTGAGGATCGACCGAACGAACTTCTGGGCAACGAAGAGGCTCTCGTTGGTCAGGTCCGGGGACACCACCATGAGGAAGTCGTCGGGGGCCAGGCCCTTGAGGCGCGCCGCGACCTCGTCGAGAGCTTCGGACCAGTCGACCTCGCGGCGGTAGCTCCCGCGCTTCAAGACCGGCCTCTTCGCCCGCTCGTGGTGGTGGGTCACTTCGGGAAGACAGAACCGGCCGCGGACGCAGAGTTGCCCGTCGTTGATCTCAGGGTCGAGATGCGCCTCGGCGCGCGAGAGCCTGCCGTTTCTGTGCTTGAGTTCGAGCTGGCAGCCGAGTGCGCAGAACGGACAGGTGGAAACCTGGAGTCCATCGGGTTGGCCATCCCATTTGGACACTTTGTCTGTCAGCGCTCCGGTGGGGCAGACGCCCACGCACGCCCCGCAGAACTCGCATCCGGCCTCCACGTGGCTTCTGCCGAAGGCTGTGCCGAT
>VGJL01000049.1 GCA_016867495.1 Candidatus Eisenbacteria bacterium
CGATCTAGAGGGCACCGGCCACTTGATCGAGAACAGCCGCTTCTCGGAGAACACGGCGCCGGCTTCGGGAGGAGCGATCAACGCCTTCAATGGAAGCGGGAACACGGTTCGCGCGAACCTCTTCTTTGGCAACAGCTCCGGCAAAGGGGGCGCGATCTGCGAGCAGTCGGCGCTGCAGGACATCGTCGGGAACACCTTCGACGGGAACACAGGCGGACAGGGCGCCGCGATCGGTGGATACTCGGGCTCGCCCTCGATCGAGGAGAACATCTTCTCCAATCAGACCGGCTTCGCGATCGACTGCTCCGCGATGGTCGCATCGATCGGATGCAACGACTTCTGGCAAAACAGCGCGGGAAACGGCAACAACTGCGCCATCGCCCCCGAGGAAGGCAACATCTTCCTCGACCCGCTCTTCTGTGAGGTCGTGACGCGCAACTTCGCGATCCATTCCGACTCGCCGTGCACAGCCACCCATGTCCCGGCCGGATGCGGCCGCATGGGAGCCTTCGGGGTGGGATGCGGCGACACTCCTACACTGCCTGTGACCTGGGGCCGGTTGCGCGCGCTGTTCCGGTGATTCCGCTCGGCCTGGATTCCCTCCCCCACCGGGCCGGGCGGCCGCGCGCTTGTGCCCCCGTGGCCAAGAAACTCAAGTCGAGGCCCAACGGCAGCGGGCAGTCCCTCGCCATCCCGATGCTGGTCCGGCATCCGCGGTGGCGACTGAAGTCGTCCCGCACGATCAGCAAGAGACGCCCTTCTCCGATTGTCCCGCAGGACCCGCAAGAGACGCCCTTCTCCGAGAACGATCACGAACCAGGCACGTTCCGCCGTTAGAGGCGGAAGAACCTCCGGATCGACTTCAGCAAGCCGCCGCCGTGGCGCTCGCATGCCTCCCGCGGCTCGGTCCCCGCGAGGAACTCCTCGTCGCGGAACTCGGGGCAGCCTCCTACCGCCTGTTGCCCCGACTCGACGCAGATCTGTTCCACGACGATCCCGGGCGGTTTCGAGAAGTGCCCATCCCCCGCGATCGCCATCGAAGCCCGCATCGCGCGGCTCCAGATCGGCAGCGCGCCTGTCCGGCCCGACAGACCGACGAGTTCCCCGCGATCGAATCCGACCCACACGCCGATCGACCTGCGGGGCGAGTATCCGATGAACCAGGCGTCCCTGTAGTCATCGGTGGTCCCTGTCTTGCCGGCCACGGCCCCGCGCACCCCCGCACCGCGCGCGTCGTTCCCGGTCCCCGCATCGATCACGCCGCGGAGCAGGCTGGTCAGCAAGTAGGCCTCGGCCGCGCCGACACCCGGCGGGTCTGTGAGCGCGCTCAGCGAATCGGGCGTCCCGTCGGGACCTGTGACCGCTGTCAGCAGCGTCGGAGTGCGGGCTGCGCCGCCGGCGGCGAGGCCCGCGTAGGCGCCGGTCATCTCCACCAGACTCACGCCCGAGACGCCGAGGGCGAGCGAGGGGACCTCGTCCAGCTCGCTCGTGATCCCGAGATCCCTGGCCGCCGAGGCCACACTCGCGATCCCGACCTCCTGGGCCACGACCGCGGTCGGGACATTCAGCGATTGCTCGAGCGCCGTCCTGAGCGTGACTTCCCCTCGGTAGTCGCCGTCATAGTTGTGCACGGCCCAGTGGCGGCGCCTTCCGAGCCGGATCGTGAGCGGCTCGTCCTTCATGATCGTGGCCGGCGTCCAGTAGCTCCCATCCTTCCTGCGCGGGTGCCGGAACGCGGCGAGATAGGTGAACGGCTTGAAGGTCGACCCCGCCTGGCGATTGGGATCGAGGGCCCGGTTGAACGGGCTGTTCTGGTAGTCCCGCCCTCCCACCAGCGCGCGAACCTCCCCGCTGGCGGGATCGATCTCGACGACCGCGCCTTGCAGCGTCCCCTTCTTGCGCCTCAGCTTCGGGTGATCCGACTCCAGTCGGGCCAGCCCGTCCCGCAGCGCGGCGACAGCGGCAGCCTGCGACCGTGGATCGAGGGTCGTGAAGACCGCCGTGCCGGGCCTCTTGAGGACCCCTTTGGGGGCTCTCCTCTCGACCTCGTGCCTGGCGGCGTCGAGGAAGTAGGCCGCCTCGGCCTGCCTGCCCGGCGCCCGCTTCGCCCCCAGGGGCCGCTTCGCCGCCTCCCGCGCTTGCGGCTCCTCCAGGATTCCCCTCTCCTCGAGGACCTGCAGCACGACGTTGCGCCGATGCAGGGCCTTCTCCGGGGAGGAGTAGGGCGAGTAGGCGTTGGGCGCCTGCAAGAGCCCCACCAGAAGGGCGATCCCCGCCGTGTCGGCCTTCTCGAGGTCGCACCCCAGGTAGTAGTTCGAGGCCTCGCGCGCGCCGCGGATCTCCATCGTCCCCCAGTAACCCCAGTAGACCGCGTTCAAGTACGCCTCGAGGATCTCCTTCTTCGAGTAGCGCAGCTCGAGAGCGAGCGCGAGGATCGCCTCCCGGGCCTTGCGGAGCACGGTCTTCTCGTTGCGCAGATAGAGCGATCGCGCGAGCTGCTGGGTGAGGGTGGAGCCGCCCTGCCGCGCCTCCCGATGGCGGATGTCGGCCCAGATCGCGCGCAGCAGGCCGATCGGGTCGATCCCCGGATGGCTGTAGAAACGGCGATCCTCGACCGCGATCACCGCGTCGACGAGAAGTGGCGGGGCATCGGCCAGCCTCAGCGGATTGAGCACCGCCCCGGTCTCCCCCTCGTAGCCGGCGATCCGCTCGGGCTCGAGCCGCAAGTCATCGGGCTCGATCGGATCGAGCGCTTCCGCCCTGGCGACCATCCCTCCTGAGATCGCCACGCGGATCATCCCGCCGGAGAATCGCCGGTCGGGATAGCGGAAGGGCCGGAGGTAGATCGTGAACTCCCCCGCCCGAACCCGAAACTGCCCCGGCTCGAACGGATCGTCCACCTCGCGGTAGCCGAGCCTCCGCAGCCGCGAATCCAGTTCCTGAGGGTCGATGCGGGATCCGTCCCGCAGGTCGGTCGCGACTGAGTAGAAGAGGATCGTCTGGCGCGATCCGCTCTCCGGGATCCTGATCGACAGGCAGGATCCCCCGAGCAGGACGAGCAGTGCGAGGAGGCAAGCGCCCAGTGCGAGCGGCAGGAACAGACGCCCTCTCACTGCTCCTCGTCGCCTACACTGACGCCGTTCGACTCTAGCTCCATGCGGGTGATAGGACCTCCGGCCGCGGCTCGCCGCCGGTGTGCGGCTCATATCCGTTGCGTCTCAGCAGATCGACGATCTGCGCCAGGGGGCGAGAGTCCTGGATCTCGAACTGCGCCAAGGAGCAGTCGGTGTGCGCCGTGTAGCCTCCCGGATCGGTTCGAGAGCCGGCGGACATCTCGGTGATCCCATACTCCAGGGCCCGATCGCGGATGCGCTCCGGCTCGCGGGAGGACAGGACGATGCCCGTCCCGGGCAGAGCGATCCGCATGACCGCGATCAGGCGCAGCAGCATGTCGTCCGACACGGCGTGGTAGGGGTTCCGGGAGAGCGCCGAGCCATCGGCCGGCTCGATTCGAGGAAGCGAGACCGTCCGCGGCGGACGGCCCCATCGATCCTCTATCCTGCGCGCGTGCTCGATCAAGGCGAGGGTGTCCCGGACAGGCTCCCCCAAGCCAAGCAGCACGCCGAGACCGACGGCCGGGATCCCTCCGGCGAGCGCGCGGTCGGGGGCCTCGATCCGCCAGTCATAGTCCCTCTTGGGGCCCTCGGGATGCACAACGCCGTAGGTCCTGCGATCGTAGGTCTCCTGGAAGAGCGTGTATGAGTCGACGCCCGCCTCGGCCATCTCGCGAAACTGCTCGACATCCCCGGGCGCCACCTCGAAGCCCATGTGGACCACCGCGTCGCCGTTCGCCCGGGTCTCGCGCACGGCGCGCGCCGCGGTGAGAATGAGGCGGCGCCCCTTCTCCGTCGGGTCCTCGGACGCGACGAGGAGGATTCTGCGATGGCCCATCTCGAGGAGCGCGACGGTCTCCTTCTCGATCTCCTCCGCGGTCAGGACGCGCCTGGAGGCGTTCGGATTCCCCCGCCGAAAACCGCAGTAGAGGCAGTTGTTCGCGCAGAGGTTGGAGAAGTAGAGGGGAGCGAAGAGTTGGATTCGTCGGCCGTGAAGGCGATCGGTGATCCGCCGGGCGGCCTCTCGCAGGATCCGGTCCGCCTCGGGGTCCCTGTCCTTGAGCCAGCGCCTCGCCTGGGCGATCGTGATCCTCCCCCCGTCGAGGACCCTCTCGACGGAGCGCTCGATTTCGCGGAACTTGTCGGGCCGGCTCATGGGGCTATTCTAGACGTACTTGACTGCATCTGAGAAGCGAGCGGGCGCGCCGCGAGGCCCGGCGCCCCCGGAACCCAGCCGGGCCGAACGGATGCGCCGGGTGAGCGTCTCAATTGCAGTCAGAACGGTCTGGACCTTGCGGAGCGCGCTCGACAGCGCGGGGAAAGCAGGAGAGCGCCGATGAGAACGATCTACCTCGATCACAACGCCACGACCCCCGTCGATCCGGCCGTGCTCGAGGCGATGCTCCCCTACCTCCGAGAGGGATTCGGGAACCCATCGAGCGGCCACGCTTTCGGCAGGCGGGCGCGCGAGGGAGTCGAGGAGGCCCGCGCTCAGGTGGCCGCCGCGATCGGGGCGACGCCCGGCGAGATCGTCTTCACGTCGGGAGGAACCGAAGCGAGCTGGCTCGCCCTTCTCGGAACGGCGGAGGCGCTGCGCGAGGGGACTCCAGGGCGGAGGCTCAGGATCGCGAGCTTCTCGCTCGAGCACCCCGCGACGCTCGATCCCTTGGAGAGGTTGCGGCGACTCGGCGACGAGGCGATCCTCGTCCCCCCAGATGAGAGAGGCGTGGTCCGACTCCCGGAGCTGTTCGCCCTGTGGGAAGCGCGGATGGCCCCATCGATCGTCTCCCTGATGCACGCCCACAACGAAACCGGCGTGGTCCAGCCGGTGGAGATCGTCGGAAGGCACGCGTCGCAGCATGGGACGATCTTCCACGTCGACGCTGCGCAGACCCTCGGGAAGATCCACGTCCAGGTCGGCTCGATCGGCTGCGACCTGCTCACGATCGCGGGGCACAAGCTCTACGGTCCCAAAGGCGTCGGCGCGCTCTACGTCCGCAGGGGCACTCCTCTCTCGCCGCCGCTGCGCGGCGCGGGGCAGGAGCGGGGCCTTCGCGGCGGGACCGAGAACGTCCCCGGGATCGTCGGACTGGGGACAGCGTGCGCGATCGCTCGGCGGCGCGTCGAGGCGGGCGAGCCGGCGGCGCTCCAGAGGCTTCGCGAGCGCCTCTGGGAAGGCCTGCGCGCGGCCGTCCCCGGAATCGCGCGCACGGCCGATGGAACCGCGACGCTTCCCAACACGCTCCACGTCCGATTCCCCGGAGCGAGCGGGGGCGCGGTCCTGGCCGCCTCTCCGGAAGTGGCCGCCTCGACCGGATCGGCCTGCCACGCGGGGAGCGACGCCCCGCCCGCGGCGATCGTCGCGATGGGGATACCGCAAGAGCAAGCCCGGGGCTCCGTTCGCCTGAGCCTCGGATACGCGACGGACGAGGATGCGATCGACTCCGCCGTGGCCTGCCTCGCCCGTGGCTGGAGAGCGGCGACCGGAGGGAATCCCGACGCGCCCGCACGATAGTCCCCTGGGAGAGTCGAAGGACGGGATCGTCCGCGAGGAAGCGGATCTCGTCCGCAGGGTTCTGTCCGGCGAGAAGGCCGCCTTCGAGGTTCTGGTCATGCGCTATCACCGCGATCTCCTTCGGCTCCTCCGCCGGATCACGCGGAACGCGGAGGACGCGGAGGATCTGACCCAGGAGGCCTTCCTTCGGGCCTATCGAGCCCTGGACCGCTTCGATCTCGCGCGGCCGTTCCGCCCCTGGCTCTGGACGATCGGGATCCGCCTCGCGCTCCAGTCCCTCGCGAGCAGGAGGCGTGGGGAAGTGAGCCTCGACGGCCCTGAGGACGATCCTGGCGATGAGCGACGACAGGACGGGCCGTGGCTCGCCGACGAACGGAGCGTGCGGCATCTCGACGAGCGGCTGCTTCAGCGAGACCTCTCGGACGCCCTCGACGGGCTGGATCCCATGCACCGGGCGATCCTGATCCTGCGGGTGGTCGAGGAGCGAACCTATGAGGAGATCGCGAGTCTCCTCGGGATTCCGATCGGGACGGTCATGTCCCGATTGAGCCGCGCGCGGAGGAATCTCCGGCAGAGGCTGGCGGGATGGCTCCCCGCGGGAGGACCCGATGACCGAACATTGTGAGACCTACCTTCGGCTCTTCGACCGCTATCTCGACGGCGATCTGGACCCCGAGGTCACCCGGCAGATGGAGGAGCACCTTGCGGCCTGCGCGCAGTGCAGGACGGCGCAAGAGCAGATGCGCGCGACCGACGGCCTTCTTCGCCGCTACGTCCTCGCGGAGACGGAGGAACTCGCCCGCGAGGAGGTGGCCAGGGAGCGCCTCCTCGCGCGCCTGCGGCAGGAGCCCGATCCGGCCTGGATGGGCCGCGACGCCGGAGCCGCCGCGCGTCCGCCGCGGCGCTTCTGGTCGGGCCTGACGCTCCGCTGGGCGGGCGGACTGGTCGCCGCGACGGCCGCGGTCATCCTTGCGATCCGGTTGGGCATGCCGCCCCGCGAGACGTGGATGAAGGAGGAGGCGCCACCGGCCGGGACGAACCTTCGAGAGGACGCAGCGAGAGACGAGGCGCTCGACGCGCCGCAGGCGGCGGTTGCCGAACGAGAGGCGCCGCAAGCGGCCGTTGCCGAACGAGAGCCGCCCCAGGCGGCGGTTGCGCAAGTGCCCGACGCGCCGCAAGAGGCGGTTGCGGAACGAGACGCGCCGCAAGCGGCCGTCGCGGAGCGAGAGGCGCCCCCTGTCGCGCCTCCCCCGGAGCATCCGAGAGCCTCGAGCCGGCCCGTCCAGGCCGATGATGCCGGCGGGGCGCCCGCTGAACCGAAACAGCCCGTGGTTGAAGCGGACGCCAAGAAGGAACTGGGGGGTCTTCACCTGCGGGGTGGGCGCTCGGCGGAAGCACAATACCTGGTGACCGATGCTCCGGTGTCGCCGAATGAGGCTAAAGGGGCGGAACCCTCGGGCTCGGCAACTCCCTTGGCGGGGCAAGGGATGGAAGCGAAGGCGCTCCGCACGTGGGGATCGGTCTCCAGCACCCGGGTCGGACGCGTGAGCGCCGAGGACACGCTCGCCGCCGCGCGCGATCTGGAGTCGCGCCTTGAGGAAGAGGACGCCTACCTTTCCGGACCCGACGGAGCGGCCATCGAGCCCGCGACCAGGGCCGCGCGCTACATTCTGATCGGCGACCTCTGGGAGTGGCTGGGCCGCACGTGGAACAACCCGGCCTTCTGCGCCAGGGCGCTCCGGGCTTACGAGAAGGCCGTCGAGGCGGACTCAGCCGTGGCTCCGGACCCTGCAAGAGTCCATCGCGCGCGGCAGATGACGAAGGGAAAGGATTCCTGGGAATAGATCCGCGGCTCCATAGATAGGTTCCTGCGTCCCTGACACGCGACCGCATCGGGTCGCCAGAGGAGGCAGGAACCATGAATACGAAGCGCAGCAACAGCGACAGCAGCGCGGTCCGCGCCGCGAACCCGGTCGCGCCGGCCGCCATCGCCTTCATCGCGACCCTGGCGATCGGCCTCGTGTCGAGCCTCGCAGGTCCCGCCCTCGGCAAGTCGTTCCCGGCGCCCCGGCCGCTCCCGCCGCCCATCGTCGCGCCCCCATCGGCGATGGTGGAGGGAAGCACCAGGGTCGACGCCCGACTGGACGGTCTCATCCTGCAGGTCGAATGCGAGCAGACGTTCAGGAACGTCGGCGGGCGCCAGGAGGAGGTCGAGATCCTTCTCCCTGTCCCCGCCGACGCGGTCGTCACCGACGGGCTCCTCATGGCCGACGGACGCGAGTACCCCGCCGAAGTTCTTCCGGCGGACCAGGCCCGGCGAATCTACGAGGAGATCGTGCGCTCGCGCAGAGATCCCGCTCTCATCGAGCTGGTCGGCCACGGCCTGATTCGTCTCTCCGCCTTTCCGATCCCCCCCGGCGGGACCCGAACGGTCTCGTTCCGCTACCACATGAGCGTCGCGGCGAGGGAGGGACGCGCGCGGCTGCTCTTCCCCGTCGCGGCGCTGTGCGGACTGAACAGGATCGGGCCTCTGGATCTCGACCTCGAGATCGAGGGGCGCGATCCGCTCGCCCAGCTCTACTCGCCGAGTCACGATGTCGAGATCGAGCGCGAGGGTCCGACCGCCGCGCGTCTTCGCTTCGCGACCGACAGACCCAATCCCCATGAGACGCTCGAGATCATCGCGGTGCGGGACGCGCGCCCCATCGGCGTCGATCTCCGGACCGCCCGCGGGCATGGCGAGGACGGCTACTTCCTGCTCGCCGTCTCTCCCGGCTGGGACCTGCTGACCGAGCGGGAGTCGGCATCGAAGACGATCATCTTCGTCCTCGACACCTCCGGAAGCATGGAGGGAGAGAAGTTCGAGCAGTCGCGCCGCGCACTGCGCCGGATGATCGAAGAGATCTCCCCCCGCGACCGGTTCAACATCGTCGCCTTCGCCGGCGACGTGGAGATCCTCTTCCCTGAAGGGCCGAGCAGAGCGACGGACAGGTCGCGCGAGCGCGCGCTCGACTGGATCGACCGGCTCGAGGCGACCGGCGGCACGGCGATCGCGGCCGCTCTCGATGAGGCAGCGGGCCAGGTCGGCCGATCGGGCCTGGTCCTCTTCCTCACCGACGGCAGGCCGACCGTCGGCGAGCAGGATCCGGAAGCGATTCTGGGCCGCGCCCGCATCGACCGCAGGGCCGTGCGCTTCTACGCCTTCGGCGTCGGTTACGACGTCGACGCGCGCCTCCTCGACGACCTCGCCCGCCAGGGCGGCGGGTCGGTGAGCTATGTCCGCCCGGGAGAGGATGTGGACGAGGCCGTGACCGCCCTGCGCCATCGGGTGGAGCGACCCTGCGCGCGCAATGTCCGGCTCGAGGTCGCGGGCGTCAGGATCCACGACGTCTATCCCGAGGGGCCGCGCGATCTCTTCGCGGGCGAACCGCTCATCTTCGCAGGCAGGGTGAAGAGGAACGCGGGGCCCGCCACCGTGCGGCTGACCGCGGAGGACGCGGGCGGCGAGAGGCTCTCCGGCTCCTGGCGCGTCGACTTCGGCGACCCGGAGGCGCGGAGCTCCTCCGTGCCCGTGCTGTGGGCGTCGCGAAGAGCCGCCTCTCTCCTCGAGAGAATCCGCCGCGAGGGACACGACCCCTTCGCCCTCGCGGAGCTGCGCGATCTCTCCCGCCGCTACGGGATCCTGAACGAGGAGGTCGCCCTCCTCGCCAGAGAGGACGAGCCGATGCTCGCGGATGGATCCGTAGGAGGCGCCAGGGATCTGGCAGCCCGGCAGTCTCCGGCGCCGTCGACCTGGGGCGCGGTCCAGAGCGCGGAGGGGCTGCATCTCAGAGGAGGCCGCGGCGCGCAGGCCGACTCGAAGAAGGAAGTTGATCTCTCGGCGAAGCTCTGGAGCCTGAGCGAGGCGCGGACGAAGTCGATGATCGAGGCGGAGCGGCCGGCCGATCGTGACGACGTGACGGCGGGCGAGGTGAGCTTCCGGCGCGACGGCGAGTGGTGGACGGACGCGAGGATCACGCCGACCCTCCCATCCGGAACCGAGACGATACGGCTCCGGACCTACGGCGCCGCCTACTTCGAGCTGGCGCGCGACGGAGGGAAGCTCGCGGCATGGCTCTCCATCGGCGATCGGGTGCGGGTCCTGCTTCCCGGCATCCTCCTCGAGATCGCGCCCGACGGCGAGGAGAAGCTACCGTCCGGCGCGCTCGAGCGCATCCGCGCCGCCGTTCTCGACGCCTGAAGGATCGGGGCCGGCGACCTCCCGGCCCTTGATCTCTCCCCCGATGCCGATCGTGACGATGCTGAACGGAACAGGGCGGCCCGAGGCCTCGACGGCCATCCGGGCCGCCTGCGCGATCCCGCCGCAGCAAGGCACTTCCATCTTCACGACTGTCACGCTCCGCACGCCGGCGGTCTCGAGGATCGCGGAGAGCTTCTGCACGTAGGCGTTCAGATCGTCGAGCTTGGGGCATCCGACCACGACAGCCCGTCCCGCCAGAAACGTCCGATGGAAGTCGGCGAACGCGAAGGGAACGCAGTCGGCGGCGATCAACAGGTCGGCGTCCTTAAGGAACGGAGCGAAGGGGGGAACGAGCGCGAGTTGGAGCGGCCAGTTGCGCAGCGCCGACGGACTCTGGGGCCCCTCGGCGCCTTTCCCGTGCGGCACAGGCCGATCGAACGCGAGAACCCTTGCGGATGGGCAGGTCGGCACCGCATGGGCCGGCGCGGCGTGCGCCGGGGCGGCAGGCGCCGCGGCGGGCTCGGGAAGCTCGAAGCGCTCCGCCTCCCGCTCGATGACGCGCAACGCCCCCTGCGGGCACTCCCCCAGGCAGGCGCCCAGACCGTCGCAGTAGCTGTCCTTCACGAGCCGAGCCTTGCCATTGACGATCGCGAGCGCTCCCTCGTGGCAGGACGGAACGCAAAGTCCGCATCCGTCGCAAAGCTCTTCATCTATCTCGATGATCTTCCGAATCGCCATGTTCAAGCCTCCCGGCGCGCAGCGCGCCCCCGGGGATGAGGATCGGTCACGAGCGATTCCCTGGGTATGACTTGAGTCATCGGCGGGCGAAGGGAATCGTCAGGTCGCCGAACGAGAGCGCCCGTGGCGTGCCCGCGGCGGGCGCCCTGCGACCTGGCCGGCGAAGCGGCCAAGCCCGGGCGCTCCAGCGGCGCGCCTGCTCGCCTGTTGGATCCGGTCGGACGCGTCTAGGGACGCGGCCTCTCGAACAGGACCGGCGGGATGTCGGCATTGATGACGACCTGGTCCGCAGTCCTCGTAATCGCGAGCTGACCATCGTGCAGCGTCCTCGTGGTGTGCGGGATCTTGACCCCGCCGACCGGACGGAAATCCGAGAAGACCTCCGTCACCATGGCCGGCTCGCCTGTCGAGGACTTGCCGGGATAGCGCAGAGCGACCGGCATCTTGGTCGACCGATCCAGGAAGAGAAGCGTCTGGCTCAGCCCTCCGCCCTTGATCCTGAGGACGTCGCAGGCCTTCCCCTCCAACTCCTCAGGTTCGAGCGCCTGAGCCTGATAGCTCTCCTTCTTGGAGAAGAGGCTCCAGAGGTCCCGCGCCGCTTCCTCCCTGAGCTGGGCGATCTCTTGCGGAGTGAGATCGAGGATGGGGCTGTTTGCGACCTTGCGCCAACCGACCGAGTCGGTCACGGCCATGACGAGTTCGCCGAAGGGCAACTTCTGGTTGACGTACGCCCGCCCTTGCATCGCCCGCACGGTGCGCCCCGTGAAGATGATTTCCTGATCCGCCACCTTCCACCCGCCGTGGAAGTCGGTGGAGATCGACTTGACGGACGACCACGCCGCTCCCCCAGTCGCCTTCGCCGCCGCGGCGAGCAGTTTGCGCCCTTCCTCCAGACTTGCCGGGGTCGCCTCGACCGTCTCGATCTCCACTGCCGGCTCCGGGATTGTCAAGTCGATCAACTGATACGGCCGGCCCAGGCTGCTCAGGGGTTGCGCGAACTCCTTCTCATTGCCCAGGACGAGCATCTGCAAATCGTCCGGGTGGATGTTGCGCCGGGCCGCGGCCCGGAGATCCTGGACGGTCAGCTTCCGGACTTTCTCGGGATAGGTCGCCGTGAAGTCCGCGGGGTAGCCGTTGAAGTCGAGATAGGCCATCCTGGCGGCGATCTGTCCCTTCGACGCGAAGCGGAAGACGTAGGAATTGAGGATAGTGTCCTTCGCCTTCTTCAGCTCCGCTTCGGTGACCGGCTCCTCCGTGATCCTGCCGATCTCCCGGCGAATGAGGCCGAGCACGACAAGGGCCGAGTCTGTGCGAGTTCCCGCGTATCCGGAGAAGATCCCCGGCCGCGGGAAGTCGGTTCCCGGATTCCCACCCGCCGCATAAGCGAGACCGCGCTTGGTCCTGATCTCGTTGAACAGGCGCGAAGCGAAGCTCCCTCCGAGGATCTCCCCCAGGACGTTCATCGCGGCGAAGTCCTCGTTGTCCGCCTGGATCCCCAGATGCCCGACGAAGACCCAGGCGTTCGTCATCCCGGTCTTTTGAGCGAAAGCGAGCCCGCCGCCAGGCACGATCGCCGGCGCCGCAGGTCGTGGCGGAGCGGCCGTCCCCGCGGGGCTCCAGTCGCCGAAGAGCGCCGTGATCTGCGTCAAGATCTCCTGGGTCTCGAAGTCGCCCCATAGCGTCAGGTAGATCCTGTCAGGGAAGAAGTGGCGCTGATGGAACTCGACGAGATCCTGCCGCTGCAGGCGGTTGATCGTCTCATGCTCAGGCCGGAAGCCGTAGGGATGTCTCGGACCCCACACGAGCCTCCCGCCCTCGCGGAAGATGATGTCCATCGGCTCGTCGTTGCGGCTCGCGACGGCTCTGTGCATCTCGGCCTTTGCCAGATCGAGCTTCTCCTCCGCGAAGGAGGGGCGGCGGAGCAGGTCGGCGAGGATCGTCAGAACCTCGGACGTGTTCTCTTCGAGGCACCAGAACGATCCGGAGCCTTCGGTCATTCCGAGCTCGAACTCGACGCTCGCCCCGATCGCCTCGAGGCGCTTATCCAGATCGTCTCCCGGGAACTTCGCGCTTCCGCCGGTCCTGAGCACCGTCCCGGCTATGCTCGCGAGTCCGGCCTTCTCTTCCGAGTCCAGCATCGACCCGGCGCGCACGAGGATCCGTCCTTGAACGACAGGAAAGTCCCGATCCGCGAGGATGTAGATGACGAGCCCGTTGGGAAGGACGTGTCTGTCCACCTGGGGCAAGCGGACCTCGCGGAGCGGCGGATAGTCGAGCTTGCCGCGATCCCACAGGGAGGCGTCGCCGGCCGCGCTCGCCACTGTGGCGAGCAGAGCGATCCCGGCGACCGTCCAGACGAGGCAACGACCCTGGTTCAACATTTCCACCCCCTACGAAGCGGACTTCTGCCGCAGCACGGCGACCGTCCTGTTCTCCTCCCGGAGAGACTCCCGCGCCGCCTTCATCACATCCTCCACCCGAACGGCGTTTACCTGATCGATCTGCTTGAAGAGGTTTCTCCAGTCCCCGGTCATCATCTGGTAGTAGGCCAGCTGTCCCGCCATCCCCTGATTCGACTGGATCTCGCGCCAGAACCGCGCGCGCGCCCTTGTCTTGTATCCGTCGAGCTCCTCCTGCGTGACAGGCCGCTCGCGGAGAAGGCCACCGACGCGCCGATCGAAGGCGCTGACGACGGAATCGGGATCGGTTCCGGGCGCCGGGACGGTATAGACGAAGAGGATGCTGGGGTACTTCTCCCCCGGCAGGCTGGCGAACGAGCCGGCTTCCACCGCCACACGGTCTTCCTTGACGAGGCCGGTGTAGAGGCGGCTCGACCGGCCGCGGCCCAGGATGTCCGCGAGCGCCAGGTAGGCTTGGTAGCGGCGATCGTTCCGATCCGGCATGTGATAGGCGAGGAAGGCCATCGGCTGCGCCTCGTCCTCCATCACCAGGCGCTTCTCGGCCTTCTGAGGCGGCTCCACCGTGTCGACCGGCGGGGGTACCGGCGCGTCGGGGATTCCGGAGAAGTACTTCCGCGCGAGCTTCTGCACGGTGGCGAAGTCGACATCCCCCACCAAGGCGATCGTCATGTTCTTGGCGACGTAGTGGCGGCGATAGAACTCCTCCGCCTCCTCGCGGGTGAACGACTCGAGATCGGATCGGTGTCCGACCAGGCCGTTCCCATAGGGATGGGCGACGAACGCGGTCTGGAGCAGCTCCTCCACGAGACGCCCCGAGGGAGAGGACTCGATCCGCATCCGGCGCTCCTCGATCACCACGTCGCGCTCCTTGTAGAACTCGCGAAGCACGGGGTTGGCCAGCCGGTCTCCCTCCATCATCGCCCACAGCTCGAGCTTGTTGGAGGGAAGATCGTAGTAGAACTCCGTCGCGTCGAAGCCGGTGCCCGCGTTGAGGCCGTTCGCCCCCTCCTGCTCGAGGATCGAGCCGAAGTCATTGGACACGACATAGCGGCCGGCTTCCTCTTGGGCAGCCTTGAAAAGAGTCTCCAGCTCGCGGATCCGGGTCGAATCGGCGCGATGCCGCTTCCGCCTCTCGGCGAGCAGATCTGCCCACGCTCGATCGACCTTCGCGAGGGACTCCTTCTCGCTCGGGAAGTCGGTCGTCCCGATGTGGGGAGTCCCTTTGAAGGCCATGTGCTCGAACATGTGCGCTATCCCCGTCACCCCCGCGACCTCGTCCACCGACCCCGCGTCGACATAGGTTCGAAACGCGAAGACGGGAACCTCGCGACGTTCGAGGACCAGGAACGTCAAGCCGTTCGGGAGAGTGAACTCGCGCACCTGATTCTCGAGGCCCGCGAAGCCACCGGGCTCTTCCCCTCCTCCCGCGCCCAGCGCGCCGGAGACGGCAAACAACAATGCGAGCGCCACACCCGCGATCACAAAACGTGAGCAGATCATCGACCCGGCCCTCCCAGCTCATACGGTGGAAACCCCAGGGCCGGAGGTCCTGGGGCACCCAAACAGCCTGACAGAGAGGGCCTTCGGGGGGCAACAGGAAAGGAGACGATAGCCCAGCAGCGGCTCCGGTCATGTTATAGTGTCGCCTCGTCGGGATCAGGCGATCCGGGAGCGTGTCCGCCGGCCCAAGGAGCAGATCGAAGCATGGCGCAGATCGAATCTAAGATCAGAGATCTCAAGAGGGAGCTTCTCGCGCGGTTCCCGTTTGACGCCGGGGATTTCGAGCCCGCCTTCTCGCGCCCTCCCGATCCCGAGATGGGAGATCTCGCTGTTGCCGTGTTTCCGGCGGCGAAGGCGGTCGGCCGTCCTCCCCAGGAAATCGCGCAGCGGTGGGCCGAGCAACTGCCGGACGGGACGGAGATCATCGCGGACCTGCGCCTACAGGCCGCGCGGCCATCGGGCGGATTCCTGAATCTGCGATTCGAGGGGGCGTCGCTGCTCCGACTGGCCTGCTCATGCGTGATGGAGGAAGGCGACGCATACGGCGGCCTCTCGATCGGCGGCGGATCGAGGGTGATGGTCGAGTACAGCAGCCCCAACACCAACAAGCCGCTCCACATCGGGCACGTGCGCAACAATGCGATCGGGATGGCCCTGTCGAATCTCCTTGAGGCGGCGGGATACGAGGTCATCCGCACGAATCTCGTCAACGACCGGGGGATCCACATCTGCAAGTCAATGGTC
>VGJL01000050.1 GCA_016867495.1 Candidatus Eisenbacteria bacterium
CGAAGCCCGGCCCGCCATAGAGAAGCTTCCCCGAGCTTCTGCGCGACGGCGTCGCGTTCTCGTAGTCGATCCCATCGCCGGCGGTCATCGCCCCCCAGAAGTTGAAGGCTCGGGCCGGACGGGCGCCGAGCCGGACGATCCCCTTCTTCAGGTCGTAGCTCGCCCCGGCATATCGTTCCATGATACGCAGGAAGTGCGGATTGATATAGCTCTGCCAGCGTCCGTCCGCGTGGACCGAGACTTCGATCTTCTCATCCGTCACCGTGCCGTCGTGATCCTCCACCATCTCGGCCTCGACGCCGAAGCTCGCGCGCGTGATCCAGTCCGTGTCTGCCGGCCACCATGTGCGATACAGCTCGACCTGCTTCTCCCGCGTGTCCACTCTCGGGACGAACCCGGCATCCGCGCGGAAGTCCTTGCCCATCTCCGACAGGGAGGCGGACCACGACCAGTCCCTTGTTTCGTGCGCGTAGCCGATCACGGCCGCCTGGTCCCGGAGCCGGCCCTGAGGCAGCCCCTCCTCCGCCGCCACGCCGCGCGGATACCGCGTCGAAGACTCGAGCGCCTGCAGAACGAGCGTCTCGCTACGCCCCAATCGCAGGTGCCCATCGAGACCGGCCACGTGATTGTGATACTCCCCCCCCTCGCGAATGGTCCCGATCATCCCCAGGGTCGAGCCGGCGCCCACATCGGCCCGGAGCCGCAGGACGCCCCCCGTGATCTCCTCGTCCAGAAGCAGCGGCGCGCTCCGGGAGGGGAGAATGAGCAGAGTCGACTCGTCGCGCGTCACGAATCCGCCCACGGTGTTCCCCGCTTCCTTCCCCGTGAGCTTGACGCCCCAGATCGGGTCGACGACCGTCCGCGTGTGGACCGTGGCGATCGCGGTCGCGAAGAAGTCGCCCCCCTCCTGGAAGAACGGCCTCTTCTCCGGGTAGAAGATCGCGTAGCGTTTGTTGACCGTGAGCTGCGCTGCGTCGGCCTCGACCTGCGAGAAGTCGGGGTTGAGAGTCCCGTTCAGGCTCCAGTTGGGCGTCACCGCCCAGCGCATGCTGAGGCTCGGCTCCCCCTTCGGCTTTCCATTCCCGAGCTCCGCGCGCGGGGGGTCGCCGGAGACCGTCTTGGTCTCGTCGATCCGCTCCATCGTGAAGGCGGGGTCGAGCTCCAAGCTGCGTCCGGGGGTCACGCCCTCGAAGCCCGCCAGCTTGTCGTACTGGCAGACGATGCAGTTGCGCCCGCGGTCGAAGGGGATCGAGCCGAGCTGATGGCGGACGGTCCGAGGGTAGTTCCGGTAGAGCTGGAATCCCCATGTCTGCGGCCCTTCCGCGCGGGGGAACCGGAGGGACGTGAACGGGATCGCGATCTCCACCTGGTAGCCTTCGCTCGTCAGCCGGCCGGCCGAGCTCCAGATCGCGTCCCAGGACGGGTCCTCCTCTTGCTCCTCTTCGGTGCTCATGTCGTTGCGCGAGAAGTCGGTTTGCACGCCGAGCGGATTCGAGATGAAGGCGACTGCGCGCCGCTCATCGTTGAAGGGATCGAGCATGACGCCGACGGCGTCATCGAACGGCATCGGGTCGCGATCGGTGAGCCGCGCCCGAACATCCGAGGGGCGGTCGTCGTAGGCGCGAAACGCGACGTAGAGGGCATCGTTGTCGTAGGCGAGCCTGGCCTCCGTGCGGACCGGTGCCGCGACGTTCTCGCCTGGCGACACCTCGTAGCCGATCTCGACGGTCACCGCGTTCCGCCAGGCATCCTCGTCGAGCGCCCCGTCGACCCGGATCGCGGAGTGGGTTCGGCTGATCGAATAGACCCTGGCCTCGCGCGAAGAGCCCCCTTCGCTTGCGAGGGCCCGCTCGGATGCCCAGGGTGCGAGCGCGAGGAAGCAGATCCACATGAGCGCCGGAACTCGAGATCCGGTCAGAAGGTTGCGACCCACCGCCCCCGCCGCGACCTGGGCATCATCCGGCCCACCGTCTCTTCTCTCGCGCACGCGCGCCCTGTCGGACATCCCTATCCGCCTCCCTCCTATCCGTTCCCGCCGCGGCACCCATCGAAAGGCCTGCCGTGCGGGCGGGGCGCCGCCATTCACAACTGCTCCCGGCGCCTCGACATTCTACGAGTAGATCGCCTCGGTGTTGCGCGCATTGTCGCGCCCCGACCGGAGGGCTACGCTCCTCTCCAAACGGGTCCAGCGGCCGATGCAACTCTCCGGCCGGCGCGCCCGTAGAATAGCCTGAACCGCCGCCGGCCGGGAGACCCAGCAGAGGAGGTTCCCACGATGCGCCTTCGCGTCCGTCCCCTTGGAGCAGGCCTCAGCCGACAGATGCCCCCCGTAATCGGGATCGGTCTCCTGCTTGCGCTTTGCCCGCCTGACGCGCAGGCATCGCCGGCGACTCGCGCGATCCTCCCTCTCACCATCCGCGACTGCGGGCTCTCCATCGGGAACGCGCCGCGAGTGAACGGGATTCGGATCAATCTCTCCGATAGCGGCGTCGAGCAGGTGAACGGACTGAACCTGACCCTCTGGAAGCCTGTTCAGAACGACTCGGCCGTCGTCAACGGCATCGCGCTGGGGTTGGTTGCCCCCGATGCGGGCGCGATCCATGGGATCGCCCTCGGAATCGGCGCGGTGCGGACCAACGAGAGATTCGCGGGCGTTCAGGCCGCGGGGCTGGGCCTGGCAGCCCAGGGCGGGACTTACGGCTTCAGCGCGGCGGGCCTGGGGATCTCCGTCGAGGGACCCGCCTGGGGAGTCAACATCGCGGGGCTCGGGATCGCCGCGGAGGGGCCGATCACGGGAGTCGGTCTCGCCGGCCTCGGCCTATCGGGCGAGAAAGACATGACGGGCATCACCTTCGGCGGCCTGGGCTTGAGCTGCGAGGGCAGGGCGACCGGTCTCGCCGTGGGAGGACTGGGCATAGCTTGCGAGGGGGGCGCTCGCGGCATCCTCCTCGGCGGCCTCGGCGTCGCATGCGAGCGCGAAGCGGAAGGACTTCTCTTCGGCGGGCTGGGCGTCGCATGCGAACGCGACGCCAGAGGCATCCTCCTCGGAGGCCTCGGCGTCGCCTGCGAGGGAAGAGCGACCGGGCTCATCCTCGGAGGGCTCGGGGGCGTGGCGGAGGGTGGAGTCGATGGCCTGGCCATCGGCGGAGCCGGCATCGTCACGGAAGAGGATGTGAATGGCTGCGCGGTCGCGGGATTGGCAGTCGCCGCGCGCGAGATCAACGGCCTCTCGGTCGCCGGCTACAACCGCATCCTCGGGACTCATCGCGGACTCGCCATCGGGATCTACAACCGTGCGAGAGAGCTTCGCGGCGTCCAGCTCGGGTTGTTGAACCGCGCCGACAACAACCCGCCGCCGTTCCGTTACCTGCCGGCGCTCAACCTGCATCTGAACTGACGGGGATGACGAGGAGTCCCAGACTCTCGGCGCTCCGTTCGGCAGGGTCAGCCCGTCACATCGTCAGCTCGCCCTTTCGAAAGAAGAATCGGTCTCCCTGATCCGTGGCGGCGCCGACGCGGACCTTGATCTTGGCCTTGTCGGTTCAAGACGATTCCGGGGCGCCTGGATAGAGACGCCGCGCGATCAAGCCCGTCCGGTCCGAAGAGATCGTCGCACAGAAACCCCGGTGCGCGCGCTCGGCCCCGCCTCGCTCATCTGAAACTCATCTGAAAGGGTTGACAAACGGCCTCCAGGAAATACGATTAGGCGGATAATCTCCATCGTGAGTACTTGTCATTATGAGTAAATGAGCGGGAGGTTTCTCATGAACGGACGTGTCGCAATCATCGGGATTGGAACCGAAGGCTTTTCCCCGGTCACCCCGCACCTGTCCTTCAAGGAGCTCACCTACTGTGCTGCGGTGAAGGCATACAGGCAGGCAGGACTGCACCCCAAGGAGATCGACTCCTTCATAACGGCGTCCGAGGACTTCATGGAGGGATACAGCATCTTCGACGAGTACGTGCCGGACCAGATGGGCGCGGTGATGAGGCCCGTGCATACCGTCACGGCGGAGTTCCTCCAGGCCCTGGGCGTGGGCGTGATGATGATCAACACTGCTCGATTCAAGACCATCGCCGTGGAGGCGCACAGCAAGGCCTCGAACATCAAGACCCTGCACGACGTCAAGGCCTTTGCCCTCGATCCCGTCTACCTGCGCCCTCTCGAGGAGGACGCGGAGTTCCTGGCTGGCCTCGAGATGCGCCGCTTCCTCCGCGATTCGGGCAACACCGAGGAGCAGTGCGCGCAGGTGGTGGTGAAGAACAGGGGCAATGCCCTGCTGAATCCGCTTGCCGGGCACGGCGCGAAGCTGCGCGTCGACGACGTCATGGCATCGGGGGCGGTCTCCACGCCCCTGAAGCGCCTCGATGCGGCCGCGGCGGCGGACGGCGCGGTCATGGTCGTGCTGGCCGCCGAGGACGTCGCGAGATCCCTGTGCGCGAATCCCGTCTGGGTAGACGGGGTGTCGTGGTTCTCCGCCGAGGGGAACCCCTGGAGCAGGGACCTTGGCGTCGCGAACTACGCGAAGCTCGCCGCCCGGAAGGCATTCGCCATGGCCGGCAAAACGGTTCGCGATGTCGATTTCGCCGAGGTGTGCGACGAGTACTCCTACAAGGAGCTCCAGCACCTCGAGTCGCTGGGCCTAGCGCGACCCGGCGAGGCCGGATACCTGACGGAGAACGGGTTCACCTCGCTGAACGGCGATCTTCCGGTGAATGCATCGGGAGGGTCTCTGGGCGTGGGGCACGCCTTCGAGGCGAGCGGCGGCATGAAGGTGGTGGAGGCGGTCCTGCAGCTCCGGGGAGAGGCGGGTGCTCACCAGGTGAAGAACGCGCGGACCGGGCTGGTGCAGTCATGGCGGGGCGTGCCCACCGCGACGGGCGCGGTTGCGATCCTTTCGAACGAGTAGGAGGTTCATCATGGGATATCGAAGAGTTGCCATTGTCGGCGCAGGGTTGACCAAGTTCGTGCGGAGGGCTCAGGAGACCGGTCCTGAACTCTCGTGGCAGGCATCCAAGATGGCCCTCGACTCGTGCTCCCTGCGGCTCAAGGACGTGGAGATGATCACCCTGGGCAGCGCGCCCGACGGCTTCGACGGAGTCCACATGAAGGGGGAATACCTCCTGAGCGGCGCGGGCGGGAGCAACAAGTCGTACATCCGCAACTTCGTGGGCGGCGGCACCGGGGTGTTCGCGCCGATCCACGGCTGGATGCACGTGGCCTCGGGCGCCTGCGACGTCTGCCTGGTTGTGGCCGAGGAGAAGATGTCGTCCTGTCATCCCACGCCTCAGGGGGCTTTCATCACCATCTTCGACCACACAACGGAGCAACCGCTCAAGCCCACCCTGATCTGGATCTTCGCTCTGGAGATGAGGCGTTACATGGAGCGCTACGGCCTGACCCGCGCGGACATCGCGCGGGTGGCCGTGAAGAACAAGAAGAACGCCATGGACCACCCCTCGGCTCAGGTGGCGGGCGAGTACACCGTGGACGACATCCTGAACTCCGAGGTCCTGGCCGAACCGGTGCACCGGCTCGACATCAGCCCGGCCGGCGACGGCGCCGCCGCGGTGGTCCTCGCCAGCGAGGACGTGGCCAAGCGGCTCACGGATCGTCCGGTCTGGCTCGACGGCGTGGGCTGGAACCTCGACACCTCCTACTGGGCCACCAAGGACCTCTACTACCCGCGCTACGTGGAGAAGGCGGCCCGCATGGCGTACGACATGGCCGGCATCAAGGAGCCTCACAAGGAGATCCAGGTGGCCGAGCCCTACGACCCCTTCGACTACAAGGAGCTCCACCACATGGAGGGCCTCTTGCTGTGCCCGCGCGGCGAGGCCGCGCGCCTCACGGCGGAGGGGTACACCGCGCGCACCGGCAATCTCCCGACCTGCCCGTCCGGAGGCGCCCTGGGCGTGGGGAATCCCATCGCGGCCACGGGCCTCATGAAGGTCATCGAGCTGTTCCTGCAGCTCAGGGGCGAGGCCGGCAAGCGCCAGATCCCCGGCAAGCCGAGGGTCGGCGTGGCGCAGGCATGGGGCGACCTCATGCAGGTCGGCACCGTTGTCGTGTGCAGAAGCTAGGAGGAGAGGATCATGGAGATAAAGAAGGTTCCCTGCAAAGGTCTCTCGACGGAAGAGTACGACAAGGCCCTCAAAGTGGACTGGCAGCCGGAGCTCGCATACGCATGGGACAACGGCATCGGCATCGGCGCATACCTGGCGGCGCTCAAGGAGGGCAAGATCCTCGCCGCCAAGTGCGACGGCTGCGGCCGGATCATGCTCCCGGCCCGCGCCTTCTGCGAGCTGTGCTTCAGGCCCACGGACGGGTATGTGGCGGTCCATGACACCGGCGTGGTGAACACCTTCGCCGTGAGCCATGTGAACTGGGACGCCTCCCGGCTCAAGGAAAAGGACCCCCGGCATCTTCCCGCGGTCATCGAGATCGACGGCGCGTCCAAGGGCCAGGGCATCCTGCACATCCTGGGCAACGTGAAGCCGGGCGACGTGAAGATCGGTATGAAGGTCAGGGCGGTCTGGAAGCCGGCCGGCGAGCGCACAGGCTCCATCACCGACATCCTCTTCTTCGAGCCTGTGAAATAGGGAGGTGGACGATGTCCTTTCAAGAGCAGATAAAGAAGACCACGTCGCTCGGTTTCTTCGAGGGCCAGGTCCCCTTGAACTACAAGTACACCATGGGTGTGGCCGGGGAGCGTTTCTTCCAGACCCTCAGGGATAAGGGCGATTTCATCGCGTCGAAGTGCCCCGAGTGCGGGACTATGGCCATCTACCCCCTCATCTACTGCGAAGAGTGCTTTGCCGAGATCAAGGACTATGTCTCCGTCGGCCTGACGGGCGAGCTTTATTCCTGGACCGAGTGCAGCAGCGACTTCAAGGGCGCTCGCCACGAGAAGCCTCACCTGCTGGGCATGGTGAGGTTCCAAGGCGTTCAAGGCGGCATCATCCACCGGCTCGACGTTCCGCTATCCGAGATCGCCATCGGCATGAAGGTGATCGCGGTGCTCCGGCCCTCGAGTCAGCGGAAGGGATCCCTGGACGACATCCAGTGCTTCAAGAAGGCATGAGCAAGGCGCGCTCCCGTGATGAGGGAGGTCTACAGCCTGACTGAGGAGTAGAGGATCCTCGGGTGGCTCGGGGACCCCGGCGGGTTCCCGAATCCCCGCGCCGCGCGTTCAGGTCCGCAGCTCGGGCCGATCCCGGAAGTGCTCGAGCGCTTCCGCGTTGGCCAGGGCCCCGGTGTTCTCGACCGGCCTTCCGTGAATGGCCTGCCGCACGGCGATCTCGGTGATCTTGCCGCTGCGGGTGCGCGGGATGTCGGGCACCTGGACAATGATCGCGGGCACGTGGCGAGCGGTGGCGTTCTCGCGGATCCGCCGGCGGATGCGATCCCGCAGGGCGTCGTCCAGCGTCAGGCCCTCGCGCAGTTTCACAAAGAGGATCACGCGCTGATCGCTCTGCCAGTCCTGTCCCACCGCGATCGACTCCTCCACCTCGGGCACCTGCTCCACCTGCCGGTAGATCTCCGCCGTGCCGATGCGCACGCCGCCCGGATTCAAGGTGGCGTCGCTCCGGCCGTGGATGACCACTCCGCCCCGCGAGTTGATCTCCGCCAGGTCGCCGTGGTGCCAGACCCCGGGGAAGCGTTCGAAGTAGGCGGCCCGATAGCGCGACCCGTCGGCATCCCCCCAGAAGCCCAGGGGCATCGAGGGGGCCGGGGCGGTGCAGACGAGCTCCCCCCGCTTCCCGACGACCGAGCGTCCCTCCTCGTCGAAGATCTCCACCCGCATGCCGAGGCCGACGGTCTGGATCTCCCCGCGATGGACGGGCAGCACGGGGCTGCCCAGGACGAAGCAGGAGCAGATGTCGGTCCCGCCGGAGATGGACGCCACCTGGAGATCCGCTTTCACATTCGCACAGAGGTAGTCGAAGCTCTCGGGGGCCAGGGGCGAGCCGGTCGAACAGAGAGTGCGCAGGGTGGAGAGGTCGTGACTCGCGCCGGGCCTGAGTCCCGCCTTCTTGCAGGCGTCCACATACTTGGCGCTGGTCCCGAAGACGGTGATCTTCTCCCTCTCGGCCATGTCCCAGAGGACATCCGGGCCGGGATGGAAGGGGCTGCCGTCGTAGAGCAGGATGGTCGAGCCGCCGGCCAGGGCGCTCACCAGCCAGTTCCACATCATCCATCCGGTGGTCGTGTAGTAGAACAGGCGATCCTCGGGCCCGAGGTCCATGTGAAGCTGATGCTCCTTGAGATGCTGCAGCAGGATCCCGCCGCTCCCGTGGGTGATGCACTTGGGTTTGCCGGTCGTCCCCGAGGAGTAGAGGATGTAGAGCGGCTGATCGAAGGGAAAGCGCGGGAACTCCGGCGCCTGTGCGGGAACCGCATCGCGAAAGGCCGCGAAGTCCTCGGCGCGGCCGACTGCTCCCGGGACAGCCTCCTCCTGCGTGTAGCGGACGACAAGAGCCTTCTCCACAGTGGGCAGCCCAGCCAGGACGCCGCGGAGCCGGTCCGCGGAGCTGTACACGGTGCCCTTGAAACGGTACCCGTCGGCGATGAGGAGAAAGCGCGGCTCGATCTGGCCGAAGCGATCCACAACCGCCTGCGTGCCGAAGTCGGGGGATGCCGAGGACCAGATCCCCCCCAGGCTCGAGACCGCCAGCATGCAGGTCACGGCCTCGGGGATGTTGGGAAGGAAGGCGGCCACACGCTCGCCCGGACGCAAGCCCGCGCGGCGGAACGCCGCCTGCAGACGTCCGACCTCCTCGTAGAGTCCCCGGAAGCTGATCTCGCGGCGCAGTCCGTCCTCGCGCCAGAGGATGACGGCCGGCGCCTCGTCGCGGCGGCGCAGCAGATTCTCCGCGAAGCTCAATCGCGCTTCCGGGAACCAGCGGGCGCCGGGCAGGCGGTCGCCGTTCTGCAGAACGGGACCGCCGGGCTCTCCGATCACCCCCGTGAAGCCCCAGACCGCGCGCCAGAACGCCGCCGGCTCGGCCAGCGACCAGGCGTGCAATGAGGCGTAGTCGGGCCGGCCGACCTCCCGCATGAATCGGGTCACGTGGGCCTGGGCCGCGCGCTCGGGGCTGGGGATCCAGAGGGGCTCTGTCATGCTGTTCCTCCCGCGCGGGCGCGTCGAAGCCTTCATCGCTCCCCCTGGGGGCCGTGGACACATCCCGCGCGCCGATAGTATAGTCTCGAACGTAACTGCTCAGCCAGCGAGGGCGTATCGCGGACCGGCCGGGCCTCCGGCCCGAGGGGAGGGGGAGGAGATGGAGCTGCTGCAGTCGGGGCATGGGGAACTCATCCAGCCGTTCGATCTGGACGAGTTCCGCCAGTGGAATCGCGAAAAGAAGCTCCGCCGATTGACCGACAAGGTCATGACCGAGCAGGAGGCGGTCCGTCAGTTCGTGACGGACGGCTGCTACATCGGTACGGAACTCTACGGCACGGTGCGCTGCCCGATGTCCCTGGCGCGCGAGGTCGTCCGGCAGGGCAAGAAGGACCTGCGCGTCTGCGGGCAGGGCGTTCTGGAGCTCGACCTCTGGATGGCGGCCGGCCTGGTCAAGAAGCTCGACATCACCTACATCGGCCTCGAGGTCTATGGGACCAGCGCCACCCTCAGGCGCGCGGTGGAGTCGGGCCAGGTCGAGAAATGCGTCGAGTGGTCGAACGCGGCCATCACCTGGCGGATGAAGGCCGCCGCCATGGGCGTTCCCTTCCTCCCCGCCCGCTCGATGCTCGGAACCGACATGCTGGAGCACAGCGCCGCCAAGGTGGTGCAGGATCCGTTCACCGGGATCAAGGTCGCCCTCCTCCCCGCCCTCATCCTCGACGTGGCTCTCATCCACGTGCACCGGGCGGACAAGCACGGAAACTGCCAGATCGAGGGGATCAGCGGATTCGCGGGCGAGATGGCGCGGGCTTGCCGCCGGCTGATCGTGAGCGCGGAGGAGATCGTCCCGGTCGAGGAGATCCGCAAGCACCCCGACCGCACGATTGTCCCGTACTACCTTGTCGACGCGGTCGTCCACGCGCCCTACGGCTCGCATCCGGGAGAGAACGCCTACCTCTACGGGCGCGACGAGCCGGGCATCCGCGAGTGGGTCGAGATGAGCAAGACGGCCGAGGGCGCCCAGGCCTATCTGCAGAAGTATGTCTACGGCGTGAAGGACCACGCCGCGTACCTCGAGCTGATCGGGGAGAAGCGCCTGCGGGAGTGCGTGGAGCTGCGCGAGAGGAGGATGGCGTGACCGAGCAGACTTATTCCAAGACCGAGTTGATGATCTGCGTGGCCGCGCGCCTATTCGAGGACGGGACCACTTGCTTCATCGGGACGGGCCTCCCGATGCTGGCCGGCATGCTGGCCGCCAAGACGACCGCCCCCAACATCGTGCTCGTCTTCGAATTCGGGGGGATGGGCGCGATCCTGGAGGAGCTGCCCCGGGCCGTGGGGGAGGCGCGCACCTATCACAAGGGGCTCTCCGCCCTGGGGATCTGCGACATCATGGAGACCGCCCAGCGCGGCTTCATCGACTACGGCTTCCTGGGCGGGGCGCAGATCGACCCCTTCGGCAACTTGAACAGCGTGACGATCGGGGACCACGACCATCCCAAGGCGCGCCTCCCCGGCTCCGGCGGCGGGAACGACGTCGGGAGCCTCTGCTGGCGCACGATCGCGATCATGCAGCACGACGCTCGCCGCTTCATCCCCAAGGTGGACTTCGTGACCACCCCCGGCTATCTCACGGGCCCCGGCGCCAGGGAAAAGGCGGGCTTGCCTCCCGGCACCGGCCCCGCCTACGTGGTCTCGACCCTCGGACTCATGGACTTCGACCCCGCGACCTGCCGGATGCGCCTCAAAGCGGTCCATCCGGGGGTGACCGCGGAGGAAGTGATCAAGAACACGGGCTTCGACCTGGTCATACCCGGGACCGTCGATAACAACGCTCCCCCCAGCGCGGAGGAGCTGCGCCTGCTGCGGGAGGAGATCGATCCGGAGAAGCTCTACGTCTAGCAGAAGCGAATGAGCTTCGTGGGTGAGGAACGGAGTCACCCGAGGCACTATCGGTTCGACGCGAGGACTTGCGCTCGCCTGACCTGCGCTACGACGCGGGCCGCTCGTGCTTCCCTATGATCCGATCGACCGGCCGGCTGAAGAGGAACATGGCCACCCCCGCCCCGAGCCCGAGGAGAGTCAGCATCAGGAAGAAGGCGTCTCGCGGCATCTTCTCCCAGAAGGTCCCCAAGAAGCCCGACAGGTAGTTGCCGAAGAAGCTCGAGAGGAACCAGACGCCCATCATCATCGACACCATCCGGGCGGGCGCCACCTTGGTGACCAGCGACAAACCGATCGGAGACAGGTAGAGCTCTCCGATCGTCAACACGAAAGTCGTTCCCACGAGCCACATCACGTTGCGCCTTTGATCGGGCGCCACGCCCTGCGCGGCGAGGATCATGATGACGTAGGAGGCCCCGAGGAGGAAGCAGCCGATCGCCATCTTGATGACGCTCGTCGGCTCCTTCTTCCTCCGGGACTGCCACGCCCAGACCACATTCAGGAGCGGTGCGAAGATGAAGATCATGAGGGGATTGAACGACTGATACCAGGTAGACGGGATCTGGAATCCAAGCAGGTTCCAGTTCGTGTTCCTGTCGGCCCAGAGCTGCATGGTGTTCCCCTGCTGCTCATAGACGCCCCAGAAGACGATGTTGAGCGCGCAGAGCAGAGCGAGCGCGCCGATTCCTTTCCACTCGTCTCGCGTGAGGCGTGTCTTCTCCGCCTTCTTGCCGCGCGTCTTCATCACGTTGTCGGCCGCGAGGTGCTTCTGGCCCCACAGGTAGAGACAGAGACCCAGGATCATCCCCACACCCGCCGCGCCGAAGCCGTAGTGCCAGCCGAGCCGCTGGCCCAGCGTCCCGCAGATCAGGGGAGAAAAGAAGGCGCCGAGGTTGATGCCCATGTAGAAGATCGTGAAGGCCCGATCGCGCCTGGGATCGCCCGCGGGGTAGAGTCCGCCGACCTGAGTCGAGATGTTCGGCTTGAAGGCGCCGTTGCCCAGGATGAGGAACATGAGGGCGACGAAGAACGCGGTCTCGATCGCCATCAGGAAGTGGCCGATCGCCATCAGGATCGCCCCGAGGATGACTGTCTTTCTCTGGCCGAGGACGCGGTCTGCCAGCATCCCCCCGAAGAAGGGGGTAAGGTAGACGAAGGCCGTATAGAGTCCGTAGATCTGCGAGGAGAGAGGCTGAATCGCCAGCGGGCCGAAGATCGACTCGAGCGCGCCCTTGATCGCCGCGAAGCCGAGGACGTTCTGCCCGACGTCCGGCCGCAGGAACAGGTGGTCCACCATGTAGAGGACGAGGAGCGAGCGCATCCCGTAGAAGGAGAACCGCTCCCACATCTCGGTGAAGAAGAGGATGAAGAGGCCGGGCGGGTGACCGAGGATCGTTCGGGTTCCGGGCGAGCTCATCTGACCTCCATCGGGTGACGGCGTCAATCGGTGCAGATGATCCCGTATCGGAGCCGGGCCGGTCCAGAGAAAAGGGTCACGGGACGCGGATGAGGTACGTCACCCGCCCGAGCCGCTGCGCGCCCCGATACTGCTCCGCGCGGATCTCGTATTGCCCGGGCCGGGTGTCGCCCGCCAACTCGACAGCGAGCGTGAGTTCGATCGAGTCCGTCGGGTCAAGGATGACCCCCTCGAGCGTCAGAGACCTGTCCTTGCTGGCGAGCGCCTCCCGCGGCGATGGCCGCTCGATCGGATGGCCGATGAGGTCGTCCGGCATGCGCTGCCGTAGGAGCTCCCGCGCGGTCTCCAGGATGAGAAGCGATCCCGGCGGAAGATCGGTTTCGATGACGAAGCGAAACGCCTCCCGCCTCTCCGGGACACCCCTCAGCCGAAGGTAGTACGGAGACAGGCGCCGCCCGGCGATGCCCTCCACGACCTTGACATTCCTGAAGCAGATGTTGTTGTGATCCCGCACGAACCCCATGAAGTCGGATGTCTGCGTGAAGAACCCCGGCATGCTGAGCGGGTCGCGCGGAGACCGAAGCGTCGCGATCAGGCAGTAGCTGCCCGCCGGAGGCACATCGGAGGCCGCCCAGAGGATCGGCGCCTCCGCGACGCGATACTCGCCCGGGCCGATGTTCGGCACCGTGATCGATCCGATCGCGTGCCATGCGCTCGGATGCAGGAACATCCCCGCGTGGGTCCAGTATAGAGACACTTCGACATCGTCGACGGTTGTCCCGCGGTTGTGCATCCGAACGTAGATGCAGTTGTCGCGGCCGTGCGCCGCGTCCTGCCCCAGGAACTCGTCGCCCCAGTGCGCCGCCCCGAATGCCTGCTGGGCCGCCAAAGCCCCCGCCAGGAGGTTGTTCCGAACAATGATGTCCGGACTTCGGAAGTGGCGTGGGGGCGAGGGGACCGCGCCCGTGTCGAGGAGATGATCGCGCATGTAGACATCGGGAAAGAGCCCCTGGCTGCGGAGGAGTCCGCTCAGGTCCGGAAGGGGGCCGATCCGGTACGCCTGCGGTTCGGTCCCCGCCACGATCTGGCCGGTCGCCGCGGACAGGTCGGGCTGCTGCGGGCTCCCCAGCGCGGGATTCCTCAGAAGGGCGCGCAGCGCCTGCGGCGCGAGGGTGGACGGAGAGGCGCCCTGCGCGGAGGCTCTGGCCCTGAGGGCGCCGTGGAAGCTCGCGGCGGCGCCCGCGACGATGGCCGTGGCGCTCGAAGTCCCGCTGAAGTAGCCGTAGTAGCGGTCGGAATTCGTCTCAGTCGGAACGAGATCCTTCGAGAGGAGCGTCGTCGTCGCGACCATGTCCCCCCACCCCTGGCAGTCGACCCGCTCGCCGTAGTTGCTCTCGGGGATCCTCGATCGCGGGACGTGGCCCGAGAGCGGACTCCAGCCGGCCCCGACGATGATGGCGAGGGAATCGTCGTAGTAGGCGGAAGATTCGTCCCAGAGACTCCCGGACTCGCTGTCCGTGTACATCACGAGATCGGTCGCCTCGCCCGCCCTCCCGTTGCCCGCCGGCTCGACGACGGTGATCCCCTGGCCCGCGGCCAGCGCCATGGCGAGTCGCACGTCGGCGTCGCGTTCCACGGGAAGGCAGAGGTTGGCCATGGCCGGGTCTGGATGATCGGCCTGGGCCTCGATGACCAGCACATCGCCGGCCTCGAGGCCCGAGGCCACGGCCTGATCGAAGACCGCGGCGAACGAAGCGACCGAGGAGTCCCAGTACGAACCGAAGCTGAGCTCGGCGCCGTGACAGATTCCGGTCACACCGAAGTCAACCGCCGGGTTCTTGAGGGCGGCCAGGATCCCCATCGATTGGGTCCCGTGGTCTTCGAGCATCGTCGTGCCCTCTCTCCAGCGCTGGTCGGCGTTGACGATCGCGATGCCGGCCGGCAGGTCCTTGTGAGTCTCACGAAACCCCTCGTCGATCAAGAGGACGCGAACCTTCTGTTGCGCCCCCCCTCCGGAAAGCGGCGGCAGCGACCCCGTGCCCCCGGGGATCCGCCAGGCGTATCTGGCGTCGATCCCTTTCGGCGCCGCGTCGAGGTAGCCCTGGAACTGTTCGAGCGCCGGCGTCGGCGCCGTGTTCTGCGGCGGGGAGACGCGGCTCGCGATCGTCACGAAGGCGACTTCCGGATCCTGCGCGATTTGCCCGCGCCATCGTTCGATATCGACCGCGCCTTCAGGAATCGTGACCCTCGCGAACAGATCGAGCCGCTGCCTCGTCCCTCCATGCCGCCTGACCTTCTCCGGAGAGTCGATCCGCCCCCTCGGCAGAGGGAACGAGACCGCATCGTCGCCGCGGACCTTGAGCCTCCTGCTGAAGAGCGGGAAGCTCATGCGCGCGACGACAGGCAGTCCGGCCTCCCTGGAAAGGGACTCCACGCTCCGGGTGAAGGCGGCCAGGTCGATCCGCCCCGGCACGAGCCTCCCGTCGATCTCGTCGAGAAACCGCCCCGGACCCTCCTTGAACTTGACGATCAGCTCGCGCGTCGGGACCCGGGAGACCGGGCCCGATCGCGCTTCGCGCTCCCGCGTCGGATCGACATTCCCCCGCATGACCCGCCTCCCGCCTAGGGAAAGCGCCAGGGCGGATCCTGCTTCGAACCGAGCTCGGGCCCCTTTTCGCCGAGGATCTTGATCGACTTCACGCCCTCGTGCCGGCCGAGGAGGACCA
>VGJL01000051.1 GCA_016867495.1 Candidatus Eisenbacteria bacterium
TGGGCCGGGGCTTCTTCGCGCAACCCACCGCGAGGGCGAGCGACGCGACGAGCGCGACGGTCAGGAACCGGGCGAGCGGATTGGCTGAGCGGCTCACGAAGTCCTCCTTTTCTTCGTACTGTGACCTACGGTCTCCCCAGTCCGCGGACGGACTGCAGACTGAGGGCGGGAGACCACGCCGGATTGTATTGGCCTCCTCTCCCGCCCGTCAACACGCGTTTGCCGGAACCGTCTGACGCCATGACGTGGATGCGCCGCTCGCCTCCCTGAAGCTTCGAGTAGACGAGGTGCCGGCCGTCCGCGGCCCATCGCGGATTCTCGTGCATCCCCTCGTTCGAGGTGAGCCGCTGCACGCCGCTCCCGTCGACCCTCATCGTGCAGATGTCGAAGACTCCGTCGAGGAGGCAGACGTAGGCGATCCGATCCCCCTTCGGGGACCAGTCGGGGCTGTCGCTCTGCTTCCCCACGAACGAGATGCGGCGGACGTTTCCGCCCCCGCGGTCCATCACGTACACCTGCGGGTTTCCGGAGCGGTCGCTCGTGAAGGCGATCTGGCCTCCGTCGGGACTGAAGCACGGCGAAGTGTCGATCGACGGGCTGAAAGTCAGGCGGGCCGGGGATCCGCCATCGGAGTCGGCGATGAAGATCTCGCTGTTGCCGTCCATGCTTCGCGTGAAAGCGATCCGCTTTCCGTCGGGGGACCAGGAGGCCGACGCGGACATCCCCCCGCCGGGAGAGACCCGCCAGTACTTCCCGTCGCGCAATCCGAGACCGACGACGGCCGCTTCGCCGCCTCCGAAGCTCGTGAAGGCCAGCCGGTCCCCTCCCGGAGCCCAGTCCGGGGAGAGGACGAGGGTCGACAGCTTGGTGAGCTGTTCCTCTCCCACGCCGTCGTAGTCGATCAGATGGATCTCTCGCGTCGTTCCATGCTCTCGCACGAAGGCGATCCGCGTCTGCGCGACTCCCCGCTCCCCTGTCATGTAGAGGACGATGTCGTCGGCGAAGGCGTGCACGGCCCACCTATCGGCCGTGTCGCCGAGGGCGTAGTCCTTCGTGAAGATGCGGGTCCCTGACGTTCCATCCCTCAGATTGCCGGTGAGGAGGATCCTTCCCCAGGAGAGCCTGATCGTCGCCGAGGCGATCGATCGAACTCCCGCCGGGAGGAGAGGATCCTGCAGGCCCGGTCCGGGGAGCGCCATCGGGCCGCGGCTCACGCGGAAGAACGAAGAGTAGGTCAGGTCGCGCTCGAGGAGGTCCTCGGGGGTCTCGCCGAGCTCGAAGCGGATCGGGGATGTGCCGCTCTCGTACAGGAAGGACTCGATGTGGATCGGGATGCGCGTGAGCGTCCCGGTCCGGATCTCGAGCTGGAATTCGTCCTGCGCGAGGACGCGCCCGACGAAGCAGGCGGACCAGAGGAAGAGCGCGGCGGCGATCGCCGCCCCCCGAAGAGCGATGCGCGCGGCGCGACTCCTAGTTCTCATAGACGAACCTCAGATGAATCCCTACCCAGTCGCCCGGGAAGTCCTGCGGGAGCGGCGGCAGGGGATTGGCCATCACCACGGCCCGAAGGGCCGCCGCGTCGAACACGCCCGTGCCGGATGGCTCCTCGACGTAGCTCGTCCCGATGTTGCCACGGCGATCGATCTGGAAGCTCACCATCGCCGACACCTCCCGGTTGCGAGTCGAGAGCCCCGATGGGGGCGCCCAGCAGGTGGCGATCTTGTCCCTCACCGCCTGCAGGTAGTAGGCGTAGGCGGACAGCTCACCGATCGCGCCGATCTCGAGAGCCCCCTCCGCGCCTCCGGAGAACGCGTACTCGCTCCGGAGCCCCTTCGCGGCGTCGCGCGTCGTGTCCCGCGCGGCAGGCTGCTGCACGACCTTCTTGGGCGGCTCCTTCTTGGGTTTCTTGACGGGGACCGGTTGCCCGCCCTTCTCGCCCGAGGGGCGGATCGCAGGGACCTGCTTCTTCTTGTCCCCCTCGCTCTCCAGAACCTTGAGGCTCAGCTTCTCGGCCTTGACCTGCGCTCGGAGCGGCGGCGGCTGCGTCAGGCTCACCAGCTGCACGGGGATTCCTTCCATCCGAATCGGCGGCCGGGGCCGAGGACGCAGGGCGATCGCGAAGCCGACAAACGCGACCAGGTGGATCACCATGGCGACCGCCGCCGAGATCCGGAGCCTCCGAGCGGCAGCCAGCCGATCGGCCGTCCAGGATGTCCCACCGGCAGTGAGCGGAGCGGGGCGCCGCCGGCGCTTCCTCCGTCGATTCTGGGGCTCCATGTCGAGAAGCGGGTGCTGCACGCGGAGCCTTACCCCCGCGGGCGTCCCGAAGTTCCCGACCACGCTACTCCAATCCCTCATCCATCGACCTTCGTGATGCGCATGCGGTTCGCCATCATTGCGATCTCCTGCGCCCGCACCTCCGCGAGATCGCCGCGTTGATGTCTCGAGAAGGCGCCCGGACCTTCCCGGGCGATCCGTTCCGCGGCCTGGACCGCGCCCTCCGGGAGACGGATTTCCCGGGGGCCTTCCGCGATCCAGCTCTCAAGGATCATCGCCAACGTCCTTCCCTGGGAAGCATGGACCAGGGCATGGCTCGCGGACAGGTCGATTTCGCTCCGGCCGCAAGTAACCCTGCGGGGCCCCAGAGACCGGACCCGCCGATCCTCCGGACCCGTCGCCCTGAGAAGCAGCGTCCGGTGTCGCGATGGCCAGGATGTCTCAGGCGGCGCCTCTCCCTGGCCCATCTCCCCGCGCAGTTCCGCCACGCGGGCCGACGCGTCGCGCGGCCGGTAGGCGTCCATCACGATCGCGCGGTCCGCGACCCTGAACGCCTCGCCGCTGCCGCCGACCACAAGGACGGTCGAGACGCCGAGCCGTTCGTGGATCTCTCGAAGTCGCGAGAGAAGCGGGATGATCGGCTCCTGCTCCGGCCGGAGCAGCCGCCCCATCCATGGGTCTCGCAGGAGGAAGTTGGTCGCGGATGTGTCCTCATCGATGAGGAGCGTACGACAACCCGACCCGATCGCCTCGATGATGGCCGCCGCCTGCGAGGTCGCCCCGCTGGCGTTCCGCGTCGTGAAGGCCGCGGGATCCGAGCCATCGGGAAGGCATCGCAGGAAGGGACGCAGGTCGACGCCCGTGACCGCCCGCCCGTCCTCCGCCCGGACCATGCAGGCCGTCGGGTCGGCGGCGATCCTCTCCCTGCCGTCGCCCGGGATGTGCGGGTAGATCCCCACCGCCAGCGCCCGCAGGAGCGTCGACTTGCCGTGGAATCCCCCTCCGCATAGAAGGGTCACACCGCGACGAATGGCCGTGCCGCGCGTGCGACCGGCGTGCGGCAGGACGATCTCGGCCGCGAGCTCCTCAGGCGCGATGAGAGGAACGGCCCCCGCTTCAAGAGGCGTGTCCTCCTCACCCGAACGACGCGCGAGCCTGGATCCATCGGCGAGGAAGGCGACCCATCCGCGTTCCTCGACGATGCCGAGCAAGGAGGCGTGATCCTCCGACGCGGCGCGGTGGGCGCGCAAGGCCGAGGCGTCGTACGACCCCGCGAGGAGCGTCTCCCGGATCATGCGCGGGAGACCGCGGGCGAGCGCCTCCGCCGCGCGAGGGCCTTCGATCCTCCTTCCGCGGGCGGGTAGCTGGGCGTCGAGCAGAAGCGACAGCCGACCTCCGTCGATGGTCAGCGCCGATCTCCGGAGCATCTGCTGGACCGACGGATCGATCCTCACGATCGAGCCGACTTCGGGACGCTCCCTCAGCCAGCTCTCCACCCCCCTCGCGAGAAAGTCCTCGCTGGCGAGCCTGCTCGCCGGGGACAGAGGCTCTCCGCTCAGGCCCGTTCCCTCCAGGGGAACCACGACCCGCAGACGCGACGCCGGCGCGAATGGATCTGGCTGGACATGCAGGATATCGAGCGTCGCGACGCCCATGGCGTAGCGGCCACGGAGGTCGCGGTAGGCGGGATAGGGCCTCCCGTCCAGGGCGCGGAGCCCCGCCTCGAGGCCGGGCATGTCCATCGCTTGCAACGTCCTTCATCCTCCCGCGATCGCGCCAATCGACCCTGCCCCGCGATTCTCGCCCTTGCCTCACCGTGTTGCCAGGCCCTTCGGCGGCCCGGAGACGAAGGGGGGCGTCCCGAGGCTTCGCTATGGACTTGGGAAGAGCGGGGATCCGGGGTAAAATGGATGTAACTATGTCTCTGCCCGCTCAGGCGGCCGGAGCAGACATCGGTCGGCTTCATGCATCGGACACGTGGAGGAAGCAATGGCCCCTCATGCTAGAAGGACAGGCATTCTCATCCTTCTGATCGCTATCGCGAGCTCCGGCGCCCTCGCGCTGAAGGCTCCCGAAGTCACCAGGAGCGCGCCGGCGGTCATCGCCCCGGCCATGGAGGACCAGTCGGATCTGGTCGATCCGATCGCCAACGGTCTCGTCAACCGCACGAGCGGCGCGATCGCGATTCTCATCGCGCAGAATGAGGGGCCCTATCCGGGAAGCCCCGAGCAGGCCGCGCGGTCGTACCTGGCCGAGCGCGCCAGCTCCTTCGGCCTCAGCCGGATGGGCAACGACCTCGTTGCGGAGTATGTGAAGCCCTCGCCGGGCGGCCAGCACGTCTACTTCCATCAGACAGTCGGCTCGGTTCCCGTCTGGGGCGCCGACGTGATGGTCACGCTCGATGAGGCGGGCCGCTATGTCCGGGCCGTGTCGTCCAGCTACGACCCGATCCTCGCCCACTCCGCGCCGGCGACCGCCCCCGCGCTCGACGCCTCCCGCGCGAGAGAGCTCGCGCTCGCGGCCGTCGGAGTGGCAGGCGAGCCCCAGTGGCTCGGCGAGGCGCCGGCCTCGGAGCTCTGGATCCTGCGAGAGGGCGATCGGGTCGGGATGCCGGCCAGCCTGGCCTGGCGCGTCCACCTCCCCGTCCGAGAGCCTCTGGGCGACTGGGAGGTCTTCGTCGACGCGCTGAGCGGGACGATCCTCCGGCTCAACGACCGGATCTGCTACACCGATGGAAGCGGGTACGTCTTCGCGCCCGATCCCTTGACGACCGCCGGGGTGGCCTATGGCGGCAGCTACGTCGACAACAACGATGCCGACCACGCGGTCCTCACCGCGGAGCGTGTTCTGGTGACCCTCCCCGAGCTGACGCTCAGCGGCGGCGTCTATCACCTCCGCGGCCCTTGGTGCTATCTGGAGGACTGGGATCCTCCGACGTTCGCCCCCGTGACGAACCCCGATCCCAACGGCTTCGTCTACACGCGAAACGCGCAGGGATTCGAGGACGTGATGGCCTACTACCACATCGACAACAACCAGCGCTACATGAGGTCGCTCGGATTCACGCTCATCCAGGCGGCGCCGATCCGCGTGGATCCGCACGGCTGCAGCGGCGCCGACAACAGCTACTACGTCCCGAGCACCAACAAGATCGCATGGGGAGAAGGCGGCGTCGATGACGCAGAGGATGCCGACGTCATCCTCCACGAGTACGGACACGCCATCCACAACTCGATCAAGCCGGGATGGGGCTCGACGACCGAGCAGCGCTCGATGGGCGAAGGGTTCGGAGACTACTGGGCCGCCAGCTATTCGAGGAGCATCTCCGCTTACCGCTCCGAATGGGTCTTCAACTGGGACGGGCACAACCCGTTCTGGGGCGGGCGCGTCCTGACTTCCACACAGGGCTACAACAACATCAACGGCGACATCTACCATGACGGCACGATCTGGGCTTCCTGCTGGTGGCTGATCTTCGCTGAGCTGGGCAAGACGGTGACCGACAAGGTCCAACTGAAGGGCTACTACGGCGTCAAGACGAGCGATGGAATGCGCCAGGCGGCCGCCTACATGATGCAGGCCGACAAGGATCTCTACGGAGGTCTCCACGCCGGCACCCTCGACTACTACTTCGTCCTCCGCCAGTTCCTGACCGCGTCGCAGTTCGACGTGCCGGTCCTCACGCACACTCCGCTCGGGGACCAGACGGCCTCCGGCCCCTATCCCGTCACCGTGACGATCTCCTCGACGAGCGCGATCGTCGACGGCTCCGTCAAGGTGAAGTACGGGATCGGCCTCGGCGGCCCGTTCGACCACGAGGTCGTCCTCGCCCCAACCGGAAACCCGAACGAGTGGGGAGGCGGGATCCCGGACGAGGGCGGCGACTGCGACATCAGCTACTACATCATCGCCGACAACGCGGCCACCTGGCGCGGCGCGACGCCGCGGGGCGCAGAGAACATCTACAACGACTTCCACATCGGACCCCTTGCCAGGGTCGAGGAGCTGGGCGGCCAGAGGGTTCTCGGCCTGCGGACGCCGACCCCGAACCCGTTCAGCGCGCAGACGACGGTCCGTTTCGACCTCCCGCTGGCCGGGAGCGCGAAGCTGTCCATACACGACGTGAACGGTCGACTCGTCCGGACGCTGCACGAGGGCGACGCCGTGGCCGGCCTCCACGCCATCGGCTGGGACGGCAAGTCGAACGACGGACACGCGGTCTCCTCGGGGCTCTACTTCGTTCGCTTCGAGGCGCAGGGGCAGACCTTCACACGCAAGGTTCTCTTCACGAAGTAGCCCGAGAGAGAGCGCCACTGCATCGAGCGCCCGGGGTCAACCCCGGGCGCTCTTTCATGCTCCAGAGTGTTGCCCCCGGGGCCGGCCTGTCCCGAAGCGCGACGGCTCGTTGGTACCGGGGGCGGCCTATCCCTTCGCGCGACTGCTCGCGCGGAATCGGTTCGCGCTGCGGGCGATCGCCGTGGTGCCGCGCTCGCTCTGGCGTCGCGCTGCGGGACAGGCCGCCCCCGGAAGGCGACGCCGCGCGCCCCGATCCGCTATTCGAAGATGTTCCCCGGCGCGAGGACTCCCGCGGGATCGAGCCTCCGCTTCACGGCGCGCATCGCCTCCACGACCCAGGCCGGGTACTGGTACTTCAAGTACTCCCGCTTGACCTTCCCGACGCCGTGTTCCGCGGTGACCGTCCCTCCCCGCTCGACGGCGAGAAGCGCCATTCGGTGGGTCGCCTCTCGCGCCCTCTCGAGGGCCGCCGCGTCCTCGGCGAGGAGATTGAAGTGGGGGTGCCCGTTGCCGATGTGGCCATAGCGAATGAAGAAGCCGCCGAATGTGTCGCGGACGATCCGGCTCGCCTCCTCGATCATCCGCGGAAGCTCGTCCAGCGGAACGGCCCAGTCCGTCGAGAGCTTGCGCCCCCCCATGTCGCGCGCGGCCTGCCCCTTCTCGTTCATGCCCGCGGGAATGGCGTGCCGCAGCTTGCGGAGCTCCGTCTGGCGCTCCTCGTTGGCCGCGACGACGGTCGCGTCGGCGTACGCCCCCGACGCTTCGAGGAGGCCGTACCAGTCTTCCATGCCTCCGTCGTCATCCTCCCCCGCATACTCCTGCTCGAAGAAGATGGCGGCCCTCGTCCCCTCGGGGATCTTGATCCCGGTCTCGACTGGCCGGATGAGATCGAGGGAACCCTCATCGAATAGCTCGAGGCAGCGCGGTCGGAGTCGTCCCGCGCGACGCGACTCGTCCGCGGCAAGCGCAAAGCCGAGGGCCTCAGCGAGCGATGGGAAAAACCCCATCGCCGCGAGGAATCCCGGCGGGGCGGGAAGAAGATCGAGCGTCGCGCGCGTAACGATCCCAAGCGTCCCTTCGCTTCCCACGAGGAGATCGACGGGATCCTGGAAACCGAAGTAGCCCGCCGTGTTCTTGCTTGCCCTGCTCCGGGTCACCTCGGTGACCGACCCATCGCCCAGAACGACCCGGAGCGCGCGGATGTGCCCGCGCGTCGAGCCGTAGCGATACGATCTCGCGCCGCTCGCGTTCGCGGCGATGCTGCCGCCGACGGTGCTCTCGTCCTCGCTCGTCGGATCGGGCGCGTAGAAGAGCCCGGTCCCCGCGAGTGACCTCTTGAACTCGCCGAGGTTCACGCCAGGCTCGACGATCGCCAGTCGGTGGACGAGGTCCAGGTCGATCACCCGGTCCATCCCCTCCAGGCTGAGCGCGAGCCCCCCGAAAGCGAGGGGGCCCGCCACCGTGCTCGACCGGCTTCCCTGCGGGGTCACGGGGATCTTCCTCGCCGCGCAGGCGCGGATGATCTCCACGATCTCCTTCTCCTCCTTCGGTCGCGCGACCGCGTCAGGCAGGCCGATCAGTCCGGACGCGTCCTCGGAATAGGCCTGCCGCACGGCCGGGTCGGTCGTCCAGAGAGGATGATCGTTCAAGCGCGCCTCCTGTCCCATCGTCACGCGGCCGGGGGGATCATCCGAGCATCGCGACCACGACGCCCGCGACCGCGAGGATAGTCCCGACCCAGCCTCCGGCGCGCATCATCTCTCCGAGGAAGAGAACGCTCAAGGGGGCCACGAAGAGCGGCGAGGTCCCTGTCAGCGCCGCGGCGACCGCCGGCTCCGTGTGCCGCACCGCTTCCTGAAAGAGGAAGAAGCCCAGGAAGCTCCCCATCAGCGCTGCCGGCACGATCCGTCCAAGGGAGGGGGGACGCAGCGCGTGCCGGACAGTCGCCGTGAGCTGGCCGTGCAAGAGCTCCAGCAGCAGGATCCCCATCACCCCGCCGGCGATCCGGATCGTGCTCGCTTGAAGGACCGTCGCATGGGCGAGCCCCTTCTTGGTGAGAACGATGCCGAGGGCCTGGCAGAGAGCGGCCGTCATGGCGAGGAGGATCCCGCTTCGCGCGCGACTGGGGTGGATCACCCCCACGGGGCGCTCCCGTAGGACGAGGATCAATCCCAGGAGGACCAGGAGAACGCCCGATGCGGCGATCGCGCCCGGAAGGGGCTCGCCGAGGGCCGCCGACAGGAGCGCGGCGAACAAGGGAGCGAGACACTGGATCAGCATCGTGCGCCTCGCGCCGATCCGCGTCAGCGCCGAGAAGTAGGCCGTGTCTCCCAAAGACATCCCGATGATGCCGCTCACGAGGAGGATCCCGATCGCGGGGGCGCCGATCTCGAGGAACGACCGCCCCGCTCCCGTCGCGAGAAGCGTGACGATGAAGAGCGGCAGGCAGAGGCCGGTCTTGAAGAGGTTCATCGCTTGCGGCCAGCTGACTTCCATCTGGCGCGTCCAGATGATTGTCGATACGGCCCAGAGCGCCGCGGCTCCCAGGGCCGCGATCTCTCCGAGCGGAAGCGACGCCGCCGACAGTCCCGGACTCAAGGGCGGTATCCGAGACGACGCAGGGCCGCCTCGTCGCTGCGCCACTTCGGAGCCACCTTCACGCGAAGCTCAAGGTAGACCGGTCTGCCGAGGAAATCCTCGATCGCCAGGCGGGACGCCTCGCCCAGCGAGCGTATCGCCTGCCCGCCGCGCCCGATCAGGATCCCCTTCTGCGACTCGTGCTCGACCAGGAGCGTCGCGCAGATATAGTCCCTTGCACCCGCGCGCTCCTTGAAGTCATCGATCACGACCTCGACGGAGTAGGGAACCTCTTCGCGGAAGCGGAGGAAGACCTGCTCGCGGATCAGCTCCCCCGCGAAGAAGCGCTCGGGCTGCTCGGCGAGTTGCTCCGGGGGATAGAAGGGAGGGCCTTCGGGGAGGTGGGCCACCAGGACGGAGACCAGGTTCTCGATCCTCTCCCCCGTCAGAGCCGACACCGGAACCACCTCCGCGAAGAGGCCGGAGTCGGCGATCGACTGGAGAAGAGGGATCATCTCCTCGCGGCGCCTGAGGAGGTCGATCTTGTTGAGAACGGCGATCCTCGTCCCGGCGAAGGAGCGGACGCACTCGGGAATCTCGGGGGGCTCTGCTCCCTCCCGGGCCGCGTCGAGAAGGAGCACCGCGATGTCGGAGTCGCCGAGGACGTCGGTCACTGTCCGCATCAGGGCCTGCTGTAGGGGGTAGGCGGGGTCGATGATCCCCGGCGTGTCGAGCAGGATCATCTGATGGCCGGGGGCCTGGACGATTCCCAGGGTGCGCCTGCGGGTAGTCTGCGGCCGCGGGCTCACGATGGCGAGCCTGTGCTGGACGAGGCGGTTCAAGAGGGTCGACTTGCCGGAGTTCGGCCGGCCGACGAGCGCAGCATAACCGCTACGGAAGCCGCCTGCTATCTCGGCTTCCCTCATCCTTCGCGCGAACCTCGGGCACGCCCCCGGCTAGGGGAGCTTGCCCACCGCCCGCTCGACCGCTTCGAGGATCTCTCCCGATTCGACGAGCGCCGCCATCGCGTTGATATCCCCGTGGAGCGGCCGGTCCTCGTCGAGATAGGCGACATGCTTGCGAATCACCTCGTAGGCGGCCTCGGACCCCTTCCCCGCCTTCAGCGGCCTGCGGAAGTCGAATGCCTGGGCGGCCGCCATGAGCTCGATCCCGAGGACCGCCTGGGCGTTCTTCTGGATCTGCTTCATCTTGAGGGTCGTCGTCATCCCCATCGAGACGAAGTCCTCCTGGTCCGCCGCGGCGGGAATCGAACCGGTCGCCGCGGGATGGGAGAGGATGCGACTCTCGCAGCAGAGCGCCCCGGCGGTGTACTGGGCGAGCATCATCCCTGAGAACATCCCCGCCCCCTTGGTGAGAAAGGCGGGAAGCCCGCAGCTCAGGTTCCGGTTCAGGAGGCGATTCAGCCTGCGCTCTGAGAGGACGGCGACGGTGGTGATCGCCGTCCCGAGGAGCTCGAGCCCGAAGGCCATCGGAGTGCCCTGGAAGTTCGCGCCCGTCAGGTAGGTGCCGCCGTCATCGTCCGGGAGGAAGATCGGGTTGTCCCCCACGCCGTTGAGCTCGATCTCGATCTGGGACCGAGCGTACTTCAGCGCGTCGCGCGCGGCTCCGGCGACCTGCGGCGTGCTGCGCAGGGAATAGGCGTCCTGCACCTTCTTCCCCTTCTGCTGCAGCATCACGCTCCCGTCGACGATCTGCCGCACGCTCGCCGCGCATTCCTGCGCGCCGGGGAAGCCGCGCACCTTGTGGATCCGCGGGTCGTAGGCGGCCATGTTCGCATTGACGACTTCGAGCGTCATCGCAGCCGCGATGTCGTGCTGCCGCAGCCACTGGAGAGCGTCGACGATCTCGAGCGCGCCCATCCCGCTGATGCAGTTGCTCCCGTTGATCGAGGCCAGGCCGTCGCGCGCCTCGAACTGGAGAAGCGGGATGCCGGCCCGCTTCATCGCCTCGCTCGCGGGCAGCCGCTCCCCCTTGTGGAACGCCTCCCCCTCCCCGATGAGGACGAGGGCGAACTGAGACATCGGAGACAGGTCGCCGCAAGCGCCGACCGACCCCTTCTCGCACATGACCGGGGTGACGCCGCGATTGAGCATCTCGCGCATGTGTTCGACGAGAACGGGACGGATGCCGGAATGTCCCTGGCTCAGGACCGACATCCTCGAGATGATCGCCGAACGCGCGTCGGCGCCCTGGAGGGGCTCTCCGTACCCCGCGGCATGGCTGTAGACGAGGAAACGCTGGAAGCGCTCGGTCTGATCCGGATCTAGGATCGTCTCGGAGAGCTCGCCGATGCCGGTCGTGATCCCGTACATCACGGCGCGCTCCCGGACCTGTCTCTCGACGAACTCCCGGCAGTGGGCGATCCGCTTCAGCGCCGACTCCGTCAGCTCGACCTGCTCCCCCTTCCGCGCGACCCGGTGGACATCCTCGCAGGTGAGCCTGCCATCCCCGATCCGTACGCTCATCTCATCCTCCCCGGCGCTTGCGCGCCTTCCCCTAACACCCATGCACGGTTCCGCAGAGGATATACGGAACGGGCCGAACCGTCAAACCGCCCGGCTCGGCATCCGGCGCCGCCCGGAAGTCCTGGGATCAGCCCTGCCGGGGAGGCTCCTTTCTTGCCTTCAGCGAGAACAGGAGCGGGATCGGGATCATGCCGTCGGGGAACCTCCAGAGCCCATCGTCTCCCCTCCTGAGAAACGGAAGAGCGGGGTAGACCGTGTACGGATACTCGCGCACGTACTCGATCCGAAGCCCCGCGCCGATGAGCGCCGTCAGGACATTCCCCAGAGGATAGGGCCACTCGTAGCTGATCGAGCGGACCGGGGCGTCCGGCGCGGCGTAGGATCCCTGTTCCTCGAAGCGCAGCGGGTCACCGCTGCGGAAGTAGGGCACTGTGACCCGCAGGTCCGTCGCCCCGGGGCCGTTGTCGAACACGTACGAGAAGGGATGGATCTCAACGATGTAGAAGATCCCGCCTGGATTGAGGAACCTCTCAACGACCCGCGCCCACCCATCGAGATCCGGAAGCCACGCGAGAACGCCGTACGACGTGAAGACGATGTCGAACGATCGATCCAGGCAGCGAGGGAGATCGTAGAGATCGCAACAGAGAAACTCCGCCCGGATCGCCGTCTCCTCCGCGATCGAGCGCGCGAGGCGCACCGAGGCGTCCGAGAAGTCGACTCCGGTCACGGCTGCGCCCCTCCGCGCCCATGAGAGGGTATCGAGACCGAAGTGGCATTGCAGGTGAAGGAGCGATCTGCCCCGGACATCCCCGAGCTCGACCAGCTCGATCGGCTTGAGCGCGCACTTCCCCTCCCTGAACCCCCGCAGGTCGTACTGAGGAGACGTCTCGTGAAGCCCGGTCCAGAGATTCCACAGCTCCCGATTCGCATCGCGGTAACGATCCACAAGTCCCTCCCCTCCCGAGTCGCGCATCCGAGCCGAGCATAGCCTGAGATCGCCCGGCCCGGCATCCGGCGTCGCGCGGGTCCCGCGTCGCGAAGGGCCGCCGTTCGGCGAGGCCGGACGACAATCAGCGATCCGAATCCCGGCCGGAAACGGGTAGAATCGAGGTAGGAGCTGCGAGGCGATGAGCGAGGGCGGGTCGAACTACTATCGAAAGGGGCTGGGGATGCGGGGCGAGATCCTCCCCGCGCTCGAGCACGATTACAGGAGCGCCCTGGTCGACTACCTCCGCACCCACGGACGCCGCCTCAAGTGCGATGACACGACGGTGGTCCTCGCGAGGGAGTTCGGATTCTGTTACGGCGTGGATCGCGCGGTGGAGTACGCGTACGAGGCTCGTCTGCGATTCCCGGACAAGCGGATCTTCATCACCGGGGAGATCATCCACAATCCGTGGGTCAATCAACGCCTGCAGGAGATGGGGATCCGGCGCCTGCCGCCGCCGGGATCGCCCGGGGATCGGTTCGCCGGGCTCAGGCGCGAGGATGTCGCCCTGATTCCCGCCTTCGGAATCGAGCAGGAGGAGCTGCGGCGACTGCGGGAGCTTGGAGCGATCCTGGTCGACACGACCTGCGGCTCGGTTCTCAATGTCTGGAAGGCCGTCGCGCGCTACGCCCGCCAGGATCGCACCTCCATCATCCACGGAAAGGTGGAGCATGAAGAGACCAGGGCCACCTGTTCGCAGGTCCTCCTTCACGGCGGGGAGTACGTCGTTGTCCGCGATCTGGATCAGGCGCGTCGGATCTGCGCATTCATCGAGGGTCGAGCGGACCTCGATGGTCTCCTCTCGGATCTCAGGAGCGCGACGTCCCCAGGGTTCGATCCACGACGCCATCTCGAACGAATCGGGCTCGCGAACCAGACCACGATGCTCTCCTCTGAGTCGCTGCGAATCGCGGAGGCGCTGCGCGCGAGCTTCGAGGCGCGCCACGGCGAGGACGGCGCGGCCGAGAGATTCGCGAGCTTCGAGACGATCTGCAGCGCGACGCAGGATCGCCAGGACGCGGTCGAAGAGCTGCTCCAGGAGAGCCCCGATCTGCTGCTGGTGATCGGCGGATTCAACAGCAGCAACACGGCCCACCTTGTCGAGATCGGCCGGGGAAGGGCGAGTACCTACCACGTGCAGAGCAGCCGCGACCTGATCTCCGGGCGCTGGATCCGGCACAAGCCGCTCGGGGATCCGGACCCCGTTGTCGAGGGCGGGTGGCTGCCGCCGGGTCCCATTCTGGTTGGACTCACCGCCGGAGCCTCCACGCCGAATAGCGAGATCGGCCGCACGATCGAGAGGCTCCTCGGGTTCAGGGGAATCGAAGCGGCCCGCATCGCCAACCTGATCGCCGGGGAGGAACAGCGATGATCCTCCGGCGGGGCCGAAAGACGACCGGCCTCGGCGCGGGAGATCATCTCCGCGGCGCGCTCTGTGCCATTCTCATGCTCTTTCCCGCGGCGGAGGGAGGATCGGCGCCTCACCAAGGCGGACTGCCTGATGCGAGTCCGCTTCCGCCGGGGAAGACAGATCCACCGATCCAGGTCGTCGCGAAAGGCCGCGACGATCGCGGTTACGACTGCGAGCACGTGCGCCTCGAGCTTGTGCTCGATTTCGGCGCACGCCGCCTGCGCGGGGAGGTCCGCCACGCGATCGCCGCCACGCGCCTCCTCGAGACGCTCGATCTCGACTTCACCGACTCGCTCCACGTCCTGCGCGTCCGTCTCGGGGGGCGCGAGGCCCTCTTCCGGCATGAGGGACGCAAGCTCCTGATCGAGATGGACCCTCCCCTCCCGCCGGGCGCGCGCGAGGAGGTACGGATCTCCTACGCGGGGCGTCCCCCGCGCGACGGACTGCTCGGCTTCTCCTTCCAGAGCCGCGACGGCGTGCCGGCCGCCTACACCCTGAGCGAGCCCTCTTCGGCCTCGAGCTGGTGGCCCTGCAAGGACGTTCCCGACGACAAAGTGACCGCGGAGATCGTCCTGACCGTGCCCGACACCCTCTATGCGGGATCGAACGGTCTCCTCGTCTCCGATGAGGCCGACGACGCGGTGGAGGGTCGCCGCATAATGACCTGGCGCGAGGATTATCCGATCGCTCCCTACCTCATCAGCGTGGCGTGCACGAACTACGAGCCCTTCACCGACACCTACCGCTCCGCCGATGGCCGGACCCTTCCCCTCCTCTACCTCCCTTACCCGGAGCACCGCGAGGCCGCGGAGCGATCCTGGGGCAGGATCCCCCTCATGCTCGCCGCCTTCGAAGAGCGCTTCGGCCCCTACCCGTTCCATGGAGAGAAGTACGGGATGGCGGAGTTCTCGTGGGGCGGGGCGATGGAAAACCAGACCCTCACCTCCTACGGGGAATACCTGGTGGATGGGACCGACGCAAACGACTGGGTGGTAGCGCACGAGCTGGCTCACCAGTGGTGGGGCAACATGGTGACCCTCGCCTCATGGGAACACATGTGGCTGAACGAGGGATTCGCGCGCTACTCGGAGGCGCTCTGGTATGAGTCGCAGAGCGGAGGCGAAGCCTATCGGGAGTGGATCCGCTCGATGTGGCGCCCTCCCGAGTGGTTCCCCA
>VGJL01000052.1 GCA_016867495.1 Candidatus Eisenbacteria bacterium
ATAGTGATCTAGGTAACGGCTTGGGCCACAGCCAGATAGCTCCTAGCCGTCTCTTGCCAGTCGTACTTTCGAACCCGCCGCGACCCCGCTTCCCGCAGCGCCGCGCGGAGCGGGGTCGCGGAGAGGACCCTGTCGATGGCCTCCGCAAGGGCCGCTGGATCGTCGGGCGCGACGAGGATGGCGCAATCTCCCATCACTCTCGACCATCGTCTGCCACTCCTCGACATCGAACCCGTGCGGGATCACGCGGACCTTTGACGGATCGGCCCGGTAGGCGCGGACGATTCCCTCGGCGGCATACCGGCTCGGCGTGATCAGCGCTGCGGCCGAGCGGACATTCCTCCTCTCCGCTTCGGCCTGGCGAAGGAGAAGCCCGCGGTACGGCTCGGGCTCGGTCCCCGCCAGATCCGCGAAGACGGCCTGCGGACAGACCACTTTCGGAGGGCCCGCCGGAGGCGGCGGCAACTCGAAACCGTCGAGATCCAGGGCGAAGAGAACATCCAGACCGCGGAGACGTGGGTCGAGCGCCAAGTCGCGATTCCAGGCGATGCGCCCTTCGACGAAAGCGGCATAATCCGCCGGATCCAGGTCCGCGTCGATCCGGGTCACGCCGGCGCCCTCCCGCGAGAGGGCCCGCTCCAGATCGAGCAGGAAGCGGGCGGTCCCGCTCCCGCGCGCCAGGTCCCATGGCCATGAACTGAGCAGTCCGATTCTCATCTCGGAATCCTCATCTGGTCGCTCTCTTGTCGGCCTTGACCCATTCGCCGCCACCTCCGATGATGGTCAGCTAGATCCGATCGCCGATGTTGCGGCAACGGTGCTCGACGAACCGCATGATACCAGCATTCGAATCCGGAGCAGGAGGAGCACAGGAGTGACTCGCACATTCATGGCCGGTCCGCCCTTGGCGATCCTGATCGCGGCCGCGCTTCTCATCCCGGGATGCGGAGACGACGGCAAGAAGACGACGCAGCCGGACGACAACAACAACCAGACGCCGACCTACACGGCCGACATCCAGCCGATCCTCCAGTCCGGTTGCTCCTGTCACTACCCCGGCGGCCAGATGTACGGCGGCGCGCCTCTCGACACCTACCAGAGGGCCTTCAATCTCCGCTCGAGGGTGAAGGCGCGCGCGGGCGTCGAGCGGACAATGCCGCCTGCCGGTCCTCTTCCTCAGACGCAGCAGAACACGATCATCGCGTGGGTGGACGCGGGGGCGCCGGAGTAGCCCAGCGGAACTTGCCCAGTAGCGAATCGAGGCCGAGGGCGGCAAGGTAGACGATCCCCCCGGACCAGATGATATCGGAGAGGAAGTGGGCTCCGACGGCGATCCGCTGGAGTCCGAGAAGACCGCCCGCGAAGAGGGAGCCGCCGAGCGCAACGCGCGCTCCGGCGCGCGCGCCTGAGCGTCGGTTCCTGCGAAGCGCCAGGTAGACGCTCGTGAAGTAGAAGCCCATCGACGCGTGCCCGCTCGGGAAGGCTCTCCCTTCCCCGTCCAGATCGATCCGGCCCACGGGATGAAACGCCTCCGCTCCTCCGAACTCGACGATGTCGCGCGGGCGGGGACGTCCCGTCTCCTCCTTGAGGATGGCGTTGACCAGGAGTCCGGGGCCCACGAGGAGAGTCAGGACCAAGAGCAGGCAGTCCCGACGATGAACGCGAAGCCGCGCAAGGAAGATCGACAGGATCGCGAGGAGAGCGGCGCCGATGGCAGTCGCGTTGGCTGGCCAGACGCCGTACCGATAGACCGCATCCCACAGCGCTTGCCCCTTTCCGCACCACGACGGATCGCTCGTCTCGTCGTGAAACAGGCTCGATACGCGCAGATCCAGGTCGAAAGCGAGAACCGCCGCCGAGAGGAGAAGGAGGCCTGCGCACACTGCGAAGAACTCGATCAGTCGGGGATGCGCTCTCAGGCCAAGGCCTGCGGTCATGGGCCGATCCTCTCCCCTCGGGGCTCGTCGGGCCGGAGCGCGCGAGCGGCGGCGCATGCGAACGCCAGGCCGGCCGCGTCCCCGGAGGTCGGTGTCGACGACGCGCAAAGGCCGCTCCCGGGCGTTTTCCCGGGAGCGGCCCTCTGACGCGCCGCCATCAGATCCTCTCCGTCAGGACCTTCCGCCGCAGCTTCACGATCGCCTCGGTCGGGTTGAGCGCCTTCGGACAGGCCTCCACGCAGTTGAAGATCGTGTGGCACCTCCACAGGCCGTGCTTGCTGTCGAGCGCCTGCAGCCTGTCGCCGAACCCCTCGTCCCTGGTGTCGAAGACGTACCGGTAGGCCTTGAGCAGGGCGGCCGGGCCCAGGAACTGCGAGCTGCTCCAGTAAACGGGGCACGACGACGTGCAGGCGCCGCAGAGGATGCACTCCCAGGTCCCGTCGATGAGCTTCCGATCCTCGGGGCTCTGCTTCCTCTCCTTGTCGGTCGGAGCCTGCTTCGAACAGATGAGATAGGGTTTGACCGTCTCGTAGCGCGCGAAGAAGTCGGTCTGGTCCACGACCAGATCGCGCAGTACCGGGAAGGAACGGAGCGGTTCCACCGTGACGACCTTCCCCTTGCAGGCGGAGACCTGCAGCTCGCATGCGAGCGTGTTCTTCCCGTCGATCGTCATCGCGCAGGAGCCGCAGATCCCGTGCCGGCACGATCTGCGGAAAGCGAGCGAGCCGTCGTGGCGCCACTTGATCTCGTTGAGGGCGTCCAGGACCGTCCACGCCTCCTGCACCTCGATCTCGTATTCCTTGAGCGCGCCCTTGGCGGGATCGCTCGGGTCCGTCCGCCAGATCCGGAAGGTCCTTTTCATCCCGGCCTCCTAGTACTTCCGCTCTTGAGGCTGAAAGCGGGTGATCGTGACCGGCCGATAGGCCAGCCGCACGCTTCCGTTCTCCTCCAGCCAGCTGAAAGTGTGCTTGAGCCAGTCCTTGTCGTCGCGCCACGGATGATCGGTGCGCCAGTGCGCTCCGCGGCATTCCTTTCGCGCGATCGCTCCCGTCACGATGGTGAGGCTGAAGTCGAGCATGTGGCCGAGCTCGATGGCCTCGATCAGCTCCGTGTTGACGCGAAGGCTCCTGTCCGACACGCGGACCTTGCCGTAACGCTCGCGGAGGCTCTTCACCTCGGCGAGCTGCTTCTCCAGATCGGCGGCGTTCCTGTAGATGCCGCAGCGGGCCGTCATGCCGACCTGCAGCGCTTGCCGTATCTCGGCGTCCGACTCCCCGCCCCCTCCGGAGAAGAGATGCTCGATCTCGGCGCGCGAGGCCGCATCCGGGCCTTCGGGGAGGGGCGGCGGCTCGCTCCGCTGCGCGCGCAGCCAGTCGACCATCGCGATCCCGCCGAGGCGCCCATAGACCGCGCACTCCAGGGTCGAGTTGGTCCCCAGTCGATTCGCGCCGTGGACTGAAACGCAGGCGCACTCGCCGGAGGCGAAGAGGCCGGGAACGGGCGTCTTCTTCTCGTCGGCATAGACCGCGGTGTCCAGCCCGGTCGGGATTCCGCCCATCGAGTAGTGGGCCGTCGGCTGGATCGGTATCGGGTCCTTCACGCAATCGACGCCACAGAACTTGAGCGCCAGCTCATGAATCTGCGGAAGGACCTCGTGGATCTTGGCCGCGCCCAGGTGGCGCAGATCGCAGAACAGATACGGCCTTCCACCGATCCCGCGCCCCTCATCGATCTCGGTCTGCTCCGCGCGAGAGACTACATCTCGGGGCGCCAGCTCCATCTTGGCTTTCGCGTAGCGCTCCATGAAGCGCTCGCCCTTGTCGTTCACGAGATAGCCGCCCTCGCCGCGTGCAGCCTCGGAAATCAGGATCCCATGCGGGTAGAGCCCCGTAGGATGGAACTGGACGAACTCCATGTCCTCGAGCGGCAAGCCCGCGCGCAGGATGTGCGAGAGGCCGTCGCCCGTGTTCGCGTGCGCGTTCGTAGTGATCTGCCAGGCGCGGGCGTAGCCGCCGGTAGCCAGCATCGTTGCCCGCGAATGGAAGATATGGAGCCCGCCATTGGTCAGGTCCCACGCGACGACACCGAGACACGCGCCGTCTCTCACGATGAGCTGGGTCACGTAGAACTCGGTGTAGAAGCGCACGCCGCGCTTGACGCACTGCTCATAGAGCGTGTGGAGCTGCGCGTGACCGGTGCGGTCGGCCGCGTAGCAGGAGCGCGCGATGTCCCCCTTCCCGAAGTCCGCGTAGTGCCCGCCGAAGGGACGCTGCGCGATCTTCCCGTCCGGGGTCCTCGAGAACGGGACTCCCAGATGCTCCATCTCATACATGACGGGGACCGCCTCGCGGACCAGGACTTCCTGCGCGTCCTGGTCGCCGAGATAGTCGCTGCCGCGAACCGTGTCGAAGAGGTGCCACTCCCAGTTGTCCTCCTGCATGTTCCCCAGCGACGCGGCGCACCCTCCCTGGGCGGCGCCCGAGTGGGAGCGGGTCGGGAAAACCTTGGAGAGGACCGCGGTGTCGAAGTGCTCGCTCGCCTTCAAGGCGGCGTAGAGTCCGGCGATGCCGGCGCCCACAACCACCACGTCGTGCCGGTGGCGCTCGCTCGGGGCGATCATCGGACCCCCGCAGGCGCGCGGAACGGAAGGATCGTGACCGTTCCCAGCACCGCAAGGCCCACTCCCAGAATCAGGGCGAGGCTGTAGAGCGCGACCCGCGCCCAGGGCTTGTGGACCGACTCCTGAAGAACCACCCAGACTCCGCGCAAACCATGGAAGAGGACAACGATGAGGAAGGTGATGTCGATCAACTTCCACCACGGGCTCGCGAGACGGGCCGCCACGCTCGCGTACTCGACCTCCATCGCACCCCGCGCGGGATTGCCGAAGGCGTAGTGCGTGACCAGCAAGTGCGTGATCACGACCGGAAGCAATAGGATCCCGGTGAGCCTCTGGAGGAACCACCCCATCAGCCCGCCGGAGCCGACACCTCGATCCCTCGTCATCGGATCACCTCCCCGATCGAATGGCCGCCGCCATGAAAAGCCGAGAGCAGAATCGGATAGGCGCCGAAGATGAAGAGCGCGACCCCGATCGCCATCACCCACCAGAAGAGCTTCTTCTGGTAGAGCGCCCCCCGTCCCCACTCGACGATCAGGATCCGGATGCCGTTCATCGCATGATAGAGGATGATCCCGAGCAGTCCGATCTCGCCGAGCTTGAAGAGGGGTTGCTGGACGAATCCCATCACCTTGTCGAAGCCCTCAGGCCCCTGCGTGAGGTGATGGATCACCCATATGTGGATCGCGAGGTACGCGGTGATCGCGATCCCCGTGACCCGGTTCAAGATCCAGGCCACGTATCCGAGATGCCAACGGTAGCGCATCGTCCCTCCCGCTTGTCCCCGCGCCGACGCCGCGTCAACACGAGCAGCGCATAGATCATGCCCTTGCCGCGGGGTCTCTTCAACTCCGTATTCGCTCGGGAAACTAATCGTGAAGATGAACGCAAGCTGCGTTGTGGCCATACGCGCTTGGCTGTATGCGGGAAGCGAGCAGGCGCGCCGCGAGGAAGGTGGACCCCGACGGTTCCCTCCGCCCCGCTAGGTTCGCGTTCGCGGCGCGGGGCTTCGGGAACCGGTCGGGGCCCCCGGACGCTCCAGTGGAGCGCTGCTGGCCCGCGCAGCTCGCGCCCTGTCCCTCAGCGAGCGAAAGCGGGCCACAGCGCGACAAAGAGCGCCGCGGCCCGCTACGGGCCGACTTCCACGATCCAGATGTCAGTACTCCCCATGCGATCGGAGGCGAAGACGATGCGGGCGCCGTCGGGGGACCAGGAGGGCGAGAAATCGAGCCCGGGACGGATGGTTGCGCGGGTCGCGGCGCCTCCGGCGGACGGGACGATCCAGATGTCGCCGGCGATCACGGCGCCCAGATCGTCTCGCGTGTGCTTGTGGTAGGCGATCCGGCTTCCGTCGGGGGACCAGCAGGGATCTCCCTCGAACTCGCTCGTGTCGGTGAGCTGCACCGCCGAGCCTCCGCCGGCCGGGACCACCCAGATGTCGGAATTCCCGCTCTTCCACGAGCAGTAGGCGATCCTGCTTCCATCGGGAGACCATGCCGGGGCGAAATCGTAGATGGAATCGTCCGTGATCTGGGTGTAGGTGTGCGTCGCGAGAACCAGTACCCAGATGTCCATGTGCCCGCCGCGGTCGGAGCAGAAGACGATCCTCGATCCGTCGGGCGACCAGTCGGGATACGAATCGGCGGCGAGATCGTCGGTGAGCTTCATCGGATCGCCGCCCGGGATGACGGACCACAGATTCCAGACCAATCCGGGGCCAGGGTTCGCCGCCGCGAAGGCGATGCGCAGGCCGTCGGGCGACCAATCGGGGGTCATGAGACCGGGCAGGCTGGCGATCAGGTCCGCGGGGCCGCCACCCGCCGGGATCACGACCAGGTTGTCGGCGGTGTCGCCGAGGTGGTTTTCCACGAAGGCGATCGAGTGGCCGTCGGGCGACCAGTCGGGAGTCGTGTTGAACTCCTTGCCCTGGGTGAGCCGCACAAGGCCCCGTTCGGGGAGGGTCTCCGAGATCACGTTCGAGAGCGGCGACCAGTTCCGCGCTTCGTCGGCGGCCTTCATCGCGAAATAGTAGGTCGTCACGGAAGAGAGACCACTGACTGTCAATGTCTCCGCGGCGCCCGCCGCCTTGGGCGCCGGCATCGGTGAGACTCTGGCCGCGGAGTCCCAGGCCTGGTCCGTGATCGCGACGTTCGAACGGCGCATGTCGTACTGCGATGCAGTACCGGCGCTCCCATCGTCGCCCGGAGCGGTCCAGATGAATGTGACCGAAGAGTCGGTGAATGCGTCCACGGTGAGCCGGGGCGCGGCCGGAGGGATCATGTCCTCCCTGGGGGAATCGGGGGCCGTGGAGAGCTTCGTATTCTCGGCCTTCTCACATGAGAACAGAGTCAGACCGAGAGCGATGACGAGCAGAGACAGAGCGCCCAAGGAGGAATGGAAGAACGCAGTCCGGGGAAGACAATGGTCTGCCATGGCGAGCCCCCCCACCCCTGTCCTCCAATGAGAGTATGCGCCTGACGCATGGCCGGTCAACGCCCCGATACCGTCGCCGCAGGTTCGACGATCTCCGTCGCGCCCTTGACGATCTCCCTCGGATCCACGATCCTCTTGAGTTCGATGGTGCAAGATCCACGATCTGGTGGCGCGCCGCCCGGACAGGCCGCGCGTCACAAGGAGGACTGAATGCCGCTCTTACCGATGCGAGTGCTTCTTGATCACGCCGCCGAGCATGGATACGGGGTGGGCGCCTTCAACGTCAACAACATGGAGCAGATCCAGGCCATCATGGCCGCCGCGCAGAAGACGGAGTCGCCAGTCATCATCCAGGCGTCGCGCGGGGCGCGCTCCTACTCCCAGGACAACTACCTGCGGCATCTGATGCTCGCGGCCGCCGAACTCTATCCGGCGATTCCGGTCGCGATGCATCAGGACCACGGCACGAGCCCTGAGGTCTGCTTCTCGGCGATCGAGCAGGGATTCACGAGCTGCATGATGGACGGCTCGCTTCTCGAGGACGGCAAGTCGCCGGCCCCCTACTCCTACAATGTGGAGACCACGCGCAAGGTGGTGGAGTATGCCCACAGGCGGGGCGTGACGGTGGAGGGAGAACTCGGAACGCTGGGCGGGATCGAGGACGGACACGGCGCGGGGCTCACCGGGGACGAGGCGCTCGCTCATCTCACCGACCCGGCGCAGGCGGAGCAGTTCGTCGCGGAGACAGGCGTGGACGCGCTCGCGGTCGCCATCGGAACGAGCCACGGCGCCTACAAGTTCAAGCAGCGCCCGACCGGCGAGGTCCTGAAGATCGGCATCATCAAGGAGATCCATCGCAGGCTCCCGAACTGCCACATGGTGATGCACGGCTCATCGAGCGTGCCGAAGGAGCTGATCGACATCATCAATCGATACGGCGGACAGATCCCCGAAACCTATGGAGTTCCCGTGGAGGAGATCCAGGAGGGGATCCGAAACGGCGTCCGCAAGATCAACGTAGACACCGACAATCGCCTGGCGATCACCGGCGCGATCCGCAAGGTCTTCGCGGAGAAGCCGGCCGAGTTCGACCCGCGCTCCTATCTGAAGCCGGCGAGGGAGGCGATGCAGAGAGTCTGCGAGGAGCGAATGATCGCCTTCGGCCAGGCGGGACACGCGGGCGGGATCAAGGTCGTCTCCCTCGATGATATGGCGCGCCGCTACGTGACGATGGGGCGCTAGAACCTCCTCAACAGAACCGTCCCGGGTGCGGGGATTTCCCGCCAGTCGGCGCGGGCGAGGCCGGCGATTCCATCGACGGGCTCGGAAGACACCACGCGCAGGCCGGCCCCCGAGCCTTCCCACAGGGCGTGGTAGCGGCGGACCCCCTTGGTCGGATGCCGCATCGCCACGGCCAGGATCGAGCCGGCGTCCATGAGAAGGCTGTGCATCGAGGTGTAGTCCCGAACCGGCTCCAGCGACCGCAGGACCGATGACTCCAGATCGCGCGGATCGAGCTGGCTCAGGATGTGATGAAACAGGACCTCCGAGTCGGTTCCCCCCTCCGGCGCGAGGCCGGGGGCGGCTCGCAGGGGGCCGAGGTCATCGACGACGCCGTTGTGGCAGAAGGCCCAGTCCCGACCGGCATGGGTCGCGCGGAAAGGATGCGTGTTCGCGAGCCGCACGCTCCCCTTCTTGGACGCCCGCCTGGCGTGCAGGAGCATGAGGTCGGTCTCGATCGCGTCGAGATCGTGGACGGAAGGGTCCGCGAGACACGATAAGGGGCTCCTGCGAACGCGGATCTCTCCTCTCTCCGTCCACGCGGCGCCCCACCCGTCCTCATGGCGATGCTCGGCGCCAAGGCGTCTCTTCTCGTGCGTGTGGGCCGGATTGTCGTTGGCGGCCATCCTGATGAGGGCCTCGCGAAGGGCGCGGGGCTCGAACTCGCCGGCGGCCGCGATCATCCTGCACATGCTTGCTTCCTTCCACGCGGTATCTTGTCCGTCTCACGGACTCGTCGAGTGTCGCAGATGCGCGCACGGCGGTCCAGTCTGGCCCCGGCAAGACCTGACGGCAAGACTTGATCCTCCCCAACCCCATCGCCTGTGGTATCCTCGCTCCGTTTGGGGCGATTCCAACAAGGAGGTGCACCCTGCACACCGACATCAAGAAGCTGTTCCGGGAGGTGGCTCCCGCTGTCGACTTCTGCTCGCTGCGCGTGCTCCGGGAGGCGAGCGAGCAACTCATGGTCCGCCACGAGATCCCGCAGCCGGTCGTCTTCCGCGAGGACATCGGGGGGATGGTGACGGTCATCGACCGCGGAGGCCTCGGTTATGCCGCGACAAGCGATCTATCCAGGGAGGGACTGCGGCGGGCGGTCGAGGATGCGACCGAGTGGGCCAAGCGCAGCGCCGGGCGCGCGGTCACGAACTTCACGGCCATCGAGCAGCCTCACCCCACGGGCCACTACGAGACGCCGGTCCGCGCGCCGTGGCAATCGATGCCGATGGCGCAGAAGATGGACATCCTGCGGCAGGAGTGCAAGCGCCTGCGGACGGAAGAGAAGATCGTCGATAGTGTCGCATCCTTCTGGTACACGGAGGCCGAGAGCCGGTTCATCGCCGCCGACGGCAGCGAGGCGACGCAGAGGCTCTTCCACCTGATCCCCGTTCTGAGCGCCACCGCCAACAAGGGGACCGAGACGCAGACGCGCACGCTCGGCGGGCGCGGATACTGCCAGCAGGGCGGCCTTGAGGTTCTCGAGACGGTCCGCTTCCGCGAGCTGGCGCCGCAGATCGCGACCGAGGCTCTGGCCCTGCTCGATGCGCCCAACTGCCCGTCGGGCAAGCTCGATCTCCTTCTCGATCCCGATCAGATGATCCTGCAGATCCACGAGTCGATCGGGCATCCGCTCGAGCTGGACCGGATCCTGGGAGACGAGCGCAACTACGCGGGGACGAGCTTCGTCACGCCCGAGATGATCGGCACCTATCAGTACGGGTCGAAGCTACTGAACATCACGTTCGATCCCTCGCGCAGGGAGCAGTTCGCGACCTACGGATTCGACGACGAGGGGCAGCCGGCGAAGCGCGAGTTCATCATCAAGGACGGGATCCTCGTGCGCGCCCTCGGCGGGACGACCTCGCGCGGCCGCTCCGGGATTCCCGGCGTGGCGAACGCGCGCGCATCGGGCTGGAACCGCCCGCCGATCGACCGGATGGCGAATCTCAACCTGGAGCCGGGCGACTCGACGCTCGAGCAGATGATCGCCGCCGTGGAGGACGGCGTCTACATGAAGGCGAACCGCTCCTGGTCGATCGACGACTCGCGCAACAAGTTCCAGTTCGGCTGCGAGTGGGCCAGGCGGATCGAGAAGGGGAAACTCACGACCCTCCTCAAGAACCCGAACTACCGCGGGATCTCGGCGACCTTCTGGCGAAACCTCAAACTGGTCGCCAACGCCTCCACCCTGCAGATCATGGGGACCCCCTATTGCGGCAAGGGGGAGCCGAATCAGATGGTCCGCGTGGGGCATGCCGCGCCTGCCTGCCTCTTCGCTGGCGTTGACGTCTTCGGAGGAGAATGACGATGCAACAGGCGTTCTATGAGCTTGCCGATCACTTGACGTCCCTGATGCGCGGGGGCGAGGTCTACACCTGCTACTTCTCGGGCGAGGTCTCCGATTTCGTCCGCTTCAACAAGAGCGCGATCCGGCAGCCGGGCCGCGTGACCCAGCGCCACCTGTTCATCGATCTGATCTCGGGATCGCGGCATGCCTCCGGCACGATCGGATTGTCCGGCGACCCGGCCGCAGACAAGGGCAGGGTCGCCGACCTCGCGCAGAAGCTGCGCGACGCGATTCCGCATCTTCCCGAGGATCCGCACCTGCTCTATTCGACCGAGGTCCGCTCGGGCGAGCGGATCCAGGAGAGCACGCTCCCCTCCCCCGCGGAGGCCACGGACGCGATCCTCGCGGCCGGGCGGGGGCGCGACCTGGTGGGGATCTATGCGGCCGGCGGGATCTTCGCAGGCTTCGCAAACTCCTTCGGTCAGCGGAACTGGTACGCGAATCACAGCTTCAACTTCGACTGGAGCTTCTATCACGCGGGCGACAAGGCGGTGAAGTGCTCCTACGCGGGCTTCGCCTGGGACCAGAAGGCCTTCGAGACCAAGGTCGCCGAGGCGGCGCGGCAGCTCGAGGTTCTCGCGCTGCCCCCCAAGGTGATCCAGCCGGGGAAGTACCGCGTCTATCTGACCCCCAACGCCCTCTACGAGCTCCTCGGGACGCTCTGCTGGAGCGGGTTCGGGCTCAAGGACAACAAGACCCGGCAGAGCTGCTTCCTCAAGATGATCGACGGCGAAGCGCGTCTTCACGAATCGGTCACGATCCTCGAGAACACGGCCAAGGGAGTCGCTCCCGACTTCCAGGCGCAGGGGTTCATCAAGCCCCCGCATGTGGCGCTGATCGAGAAGGGACGCTACGCCAATTCGCTGGCCTCGCCCCGCTCGGCCAAGGAGTACGGGGTCCCGACGAATGGGGCCTCCGACATCGAGATGCCCGAGTCGCTCGACATGCAGCCCGGGACGATCCCCGCGGCGGAGGCGCTCTCGCGTCTCGGCACGGGCGTCTACGTCAGCAATCTCTGGTACCTGAACTACTCCGACCGGCCGGCGTGCAGGATCACAGGGATGACCCGCTTCGCGACCCTCTGGGTCGAGAACGGCAAGATCGCCGCGCCGTTATCGGTCATGCGCTTCGACGAGACCACCTACCGGATGCTGGGCGAGAAGCTGGTCGGCCTCACCGATCGGACCGAGATGATCCTCGACGCGTACACGTACGAGTCGCGGTCGGTGGGAAGCGGCAGGGTCCCCGGCGCGCTGATCGAGGACTTCACGTTCACGCTCTGACCCGCGGGATGGATTCGCGGTGAGAATCTGCTCGCTCGCAAGCGGGAGCTCCGGAAACGCGACCTACATCGCTTCCGAGAGGACTTCGATCCTCGTGGACTGCGGGACCTCCGCCCGCGAGGTCGAGGCGCGGCTCGCCTCGATCGAGGTCGATCCTGCGGAGATCGACGCGATTCTGATCACTCACGCCCACACCGATCACTACCGATGCGCCGGGACGTTGAACGCCCGCTATGGGATCCCCGTCCACGTCGATCCATCGACCGCGAGGGCGATCCGGTCGCGCGACCGCTGGACATCCTGGAAGCGACTCCGCGAGACGATGCCGATCCCCGACCATGTCGGAGACATCGAGGTCCGCGCGCTCGACACGTCCCACGGCTTCCCGGCGCGCGACGGAAGGACCGTCGCCTATCTCTTCAAGAACCGGGGGAGAAGGGTCGGCGTGGTGACCGACCTCGGCAAGCCGACCCGCGGGCTGGTCGCGGCGCTGAAAGGAGTGGACGCGATCGTCCTCGAGGCGAACTACGACGAGGAGGTCCTTCGCGACAAGCTCTCCGATCCGGGCTTCGCGGGCGACTGGCGCTACCTCGAGTGGGTGGCGAGCGAGATGGGGCACTTGTCGAACAGCCAGTGCGCGCAGATCCTGAGCGAGATTCTCGATGATGGCTCCGCGCATGTCTTCATCGGCCACGTCAGCGAAAACCACCACGACCCCCGCCAGGACAACAACGAGTCGGAGCACGCGATGCGGGTCATCCGCGGCCTGCTCGCGCGCGACGGGCTTCCCGCCCCTCACCTTCATCGCACCTACAGGATCGGGAGGGACGCGAGCAAGGCGAGCCGGGTGATTGTGGTGTGACCAAGCCTCGCGGGCAAGCGGTCCTGGACGCCCCTGACGATAGGTTTCAACCTCCTGGCGGGCAACCTCAGAAGGTTCGCGCGAGTTGAGGCTTGAGTGCGCCTGGTTCTCATGTATATTAAGTCTCCAACCGTCCTGCGCAGGAGTGCCGTAGTGCCTGAAGCAGGAACGATGTATCCGACGACACGAAGATGAACCACTCCGAAATCGTCAGCTTCCTCTGGGGTGTCGCGGACTTGATCCGCGACACCTTCAAGCGCGGCAAGTACCAGGACGTGATCCTCCCGCTGACCGTCCTGCGCCGCCTCGACTGCGTCCTGGCTCCGACCAAGGAAAGGGTCCTCGCCAAGCAGGCCGAGCTTCGCAGCAAGAAGCTCGAGAACCTCGACCCGCAGCTCCGCAAGGTCGCGGGCTTCGCCTTCTACAACACCTCACGCTACGACTTAGAGAAGCTCCTCGCGGACGCGCCCCATCTGGCCGCCAATCTGCGCAACTACATCGCGGGCTTCAGCCCCAACATGCGGGAGGTTCTGGAGAAGTTCGACTTCGACAACACGATCAGCAAGCTCGACGAGGGCGGCCTCCTGTTCCAGGTGCTCGAGCGGTTCAAGAACGTGGACTTGCACCCGGACAGGATCGACAACCCCACGATGGGAATGATCTTCGAGGAGCTGATCCGGAAGTTCAACGAGGCGCTGAACGAGAATCCCGGCGAGCACTTCACGCCGCGCGACGTCGTCCACCTGATGGTCGATCTCATGCTGGCCGGGGACGAGTCGGAGATCCGCGCCAAGAAGGCGATCCGCACGGTCTACGATCCCTGCTGCGGGTCGGGCGGTATGCTCATGATCACCAAGGAGCACATCACCATCGGCCTGCGCAAGAATGGCGAGGCGCTCCGCCCCGCGATCAATCCGGACGCCGAGATCCATCTCTTCGGGCAGGAAGTGAATCCCGAGACCTGGGCGGTCTCGAAGTCCGATCTCTTCATGAAGGACCCGACGGGGCGCGACGCCGACAACATCGCATACGGCAGCACCCTGTCCCATGACCGTCACGCCGGCAAGAGCTTCGACTACCTGATCGCCAATCCACCCTACGGGAAGGACTGGAAGCGCGACGAGGATGCGGTGACCGCCGAGCACGAGCGAGGCGCGGCAGGCCGCTTCGGCCCGGGACTCCCCCGCATCAGCGATGGACAGCTTCTCTTCCTGTTGCACATGCTCGCCCACGCGAAGGATCCCAAGGAAGGCGGCTCGCGCATTGCGATCATCATGAACGGCTCGCCACTCTTCACGGGCGACGCGGGAAGCGGCGAAAGCGAGATTCGACGCTTCATACTGGAGAACGATCTGTTGGAGGCGCTGATCGCCCTGCCCGAGCAGCTCTTCTACAACACCGGGATCGCCACCTACGTGTGGGTCGTCACCAATCGCAAGAGGACGGAGCGCGCGGGGAAGGTCCAGCTCATCGACGCCACTTCGTTCTGGATCCCGATGCGCAAGAGCCTGGGCGACAAGCGCCGCGAGATTCCGGCGGACCGGGCGCAGGACATCCTCAGGATCCTCGCCGACTTCCGGGATGGCGATACGCGCCGCGTCACGAAGGATGGGAAGGACGAAGAGGTCGTCATGAGCCGCGTCTTCCCCACCACCCACTTCGGCTTTCGAAAGATCACGGTCGAGCGGCCACTGCGGCTCAACTTCCAGGCGAGCACCGAGCGGATCGCCCGCCTCGATGAAGAGCGGGGATTCCAGGCGCTCGCTCAGTCGAAGAAGAAGGGGGCCGCGGGCGCCAAGGAGCAGGCCGAGGGGCGAGCGCTGCAGGAGGCGGTTCGCTCGCTGCTACGAGGCCTCCCGAACGCGGTGTTCAAGGATCGCGACGAGTTCGAGCGCGCGCTCGACAGCGCCGCGCGGAAAACCGGGGTGAAGCTGCAGGCGCCGGCCCGCAAGGCGATCTTCTCCGCCCTCTCGGAACGCGACGAGGGCGCCGCGATCTGTCGCGGCAAGGACGGCAATGCCGAGCCCGATCCCGAGCTGCGCGACACCGAGAGCGTGCCGCTGCCGGCCGGTGACGATCCCGCGGATGCCGAGGGTGTCACTGCCAGCGTCCGCGCCTTCTTCGGCCGCGAGGTCAAGCCGCACGTGCCGGACGCCTGGATCGACGCGAGCAGGCGCGATCCCAAGGATGGCCGCGTCGGCCTGATCGGCTACGAGATCAACTTCAACCGCTACTTCTATCGCTACACGCCACCCCGCCCCCTTGAGGAGATCGAGGCCGATATTCGGGCCATCGAGGGGGACATCATCCGGATGCTGGGGGAGGTGACGGGATCTGGTGGAACCCTCCAGTAAGTGTCGGCACTTGCGCGGGACTGCCG
>VGJL01000053.1 GCA_016867495.1 Candidatus Eisenbacteria bacterium
CGAGGATGTGGACGCGCTCGGGAGCCACGCCTACCTCGCGGGAGGGCAGGCGGGCCTCTACGTCGCGGATCTTCGGGACCCAGCGGCGCCGGCCATGGTCAGCATCACGCGGCCGACCAAGTACGGCTACGCCATCCGGGCCGTCGGCACCCCCTCGCATGGCAGCGTGGTCGACATCGCCTTCCTGGTCGAGGGAACAGAAGGGATCACCTCCTACAACATAAGCGATCCCGCGAACGTGACCTCGCTGGAGCAGGGGAGCGACGCTCGCGACGCCGAGAACATGGTGATCGAGATGTCCGGCGATCCGGAGAAGCCCTACGTGGTCTACGTGGCGGACAGCTATCACGGGATCCTCGTCTTCGAGTCCGATCCGATCGCCCCCGGGATCTTCACGAACCGCATCCAGGCTTACACGCGCGGTGTGGCCAAGGCGGTCGACGCCGCCGACGGGTTCGTCTATGTGGCGGACGACGAGATGGGCGTGGCGGTCGTCGACGCGAGGGTCAGGATCATCCATCTGGTCAAGCTCGTCTCCTATGCGGATACGCCGGGCAACGCCCGGGACCTGATCGTGAAGGACGGCTACGTCTACGTGGCCGATGGACTGAACGGACTCGAGGTGATGGAGATCCAGATCGGCGATGACGGAATCCCGGCGCCCGTGCCCGCGGCGCATCTGGCCCTCGCGGGGTACTGCCGCTCGATCGCAGCGCGCGGCAACCGCGTCTACCTGGCCGCGCAGGACGGCGGGGTCCACGTCGTGGACGTGTCCGACCCCCGCAATCCGCGCCTGGCGGGGACTATCGTCACGACCTATGCGATGGGCGTGGCCGTCATGGAGTCCGGGATCGTCCTGGCGGCCGACAAGGCCGAGGGACTGATCGTGATGGGAGGCGAGGTGCCCTCCGTTCTCGATACGACGCCCCCGGCGAAGATCGTCGACCTCTCGGCGGAGCCAGTGGGATCAAGCAGCATGCGGCTGACCTGGCACGCGACGGGGAACGATCACTACGCAGGGATCGCCTCGCAGTACGACGTGCGCTTCGCGCGCGCGCCGATCACGCCGGAGACCTGGGAGGCCGCGGAGAAGGCGTCGGACGAGCCTCTCCCCTCGCGCGCGGGCACGCCCGAGACCTGCGTCGTCGCCGGCCTCGAGAAGGAGACCGGCTACTACTTCGCCCTCAAGTCCGGCGATGCCTCCTCGAACTGGTCTATGCTCTCGAACGTGGTATCCGACACGACCCTCGGCGGCACCGCGATCACGAACGGCTCGGTCGCGCCGCGCGCGGGCACCCCGAGCACATCGTTCACATTCAGAGTCACCTACTTCGATGGCGACGGCGATGTCCCGACCGTCTCGGATGTGCTGATCGACGGCGAGAGGCACGCAATGGCCCTGGTTGGCGGAGACCCTGCGGAGGCCGCCCTCTACGAGTTCACGACCACGCTGCCGAAGGGCGTCCACTCCTACTCCTTCGAGTTCAACGACGGGCACGGGAACACGGCGACGCTCGACGCCGTCCAGGGACCCTGGGTGGGAGATGAGGTCTTGGTGATGGGGAGTCCGCTTGGCGAGATGGGGCGCGATCCGGACGAACTCCAGCGCACGGTCGTCTTTTCGCGCGGCGTCCAGATCGAGGATCACGAAGTGACGCAGCTCGAGTACCGGACGACGATGGGGACGAACCCGTCCCGCTGGGTTGGAGACAGCCGTCCGGTCGAGAATGTGACCTGGTACGACGCCGTGCGGTACTGCAACGAGCGCTCCATCGACGAGAGCCTGGAGCCGGCGTACGAGATCAATGGCGAGACGGTCACGTGGAATCCCGAGGCCGACGGATATCGCCTCCCGACCGAGGCGGAGTGGGAGAGGGCGTGCCGCGCGGGGAGCTCGACCGCCTTCGCGACGGGAGGGATCAGCTTCGAGTATTGCGAGCTGGACGCCGTCCTCGATGCCCTGGGCTGGTACTGCGGCAACGCCGGGGCGGGGACCCACGATGTGAAGACCAAGCAGGCGAACGCGTGGGGCCTGTACGACATGCACGGGAATGTCTGGGAATGGTGCTGGGATTGGTATGAGGAGACGCCGGCGGAGGTCTCGTTCGACGGCGGTCCCCCCTCGGGCATGCAGCGGGTGATCCGCGGCGGCTCCTGGTACTACTACGCCCGCGATTGCCGCTCGGCCTCCCGCGGCGTCTACTGGCCCAACTCGAGGGACGATGTCGTCGGGTTCCGCGTCGCGAGGACGGCTCCGTAGGCTGAGCCTGAGCGGTTACGGGCCCGATGGCCCCGAGCGAGCGCGGGCTTCCGCCAGGCAGCTCATCGCGAGGGCGCGGTAGTCGGGATCCGTTTCCAGCAGAAGCCCCTTCTCGATCTGGCCGATCGCCTCGCGGATCTGCCCCTTGTGCAAGAGCGCCTGCCCCAGGAAGAGGTAGGTCCTGGGGAATGAGGGATCGAGCGCGAGCGCGCGGCGGAAGCAGTCGATCGCATCATTGTCCTTGCCGGCCCTGAAGAGAAGCACCCCGAGGCTGTGGAGCGCCTTGCCGTGATCCGGCCTGAGCTCGAGGGCCCTCACGTACGATTCGGCCGCTTCCTTGAAGCGTCCCGAGACGAAGTGGAGATTCCCCAGCTCGCTGTGCCCGTCGGCGAGCAGGGGATTGGCGGCGATCGACTTCCGGTAGTACCGCTCCGCCAGCCGCGTCTCCTGTCCCGCGAGCGTCGTGTCCGCCGCGACCTGGGCCCTCTGGAAGTGCGCGATCCCGAGCATGAGATCGAGATCCGCCGCGTAGTCGAGCTTCTCCTCGCAGAAAGGACCGGGCAGGGAGGAGACGAGCGTCACCGCGGCGATCGAGGCCGCGCTCGCGAGCAAAGCCTTGGTCCTGCGCGCGCGCGCCATCTCGATCAGGCGAAGGATTCCGCCGGCGGCGAGGATGGACAGGACGGGGGCCATGGGCGCTCGATAACGATCGGCCACGAAGACAGCGACCAGCGCGATCGAGAAGAGACCCAGGAAGAGCCAGATGACGAAGGGGACTTGCCGCCGGAACCCCCAGGCTCCGACCACCGCAAGCGGAAGGAGGAGCCCAAAGGGGAATCCGAACGGGCCGGCCTTCCAGAAGAGAAGCGAGAGCAAGTGGGACCACTGGCGGAAGACGTAGGGGTCGACGTTTCGCGGAAGCTCGCGGGAGCAGAGGATCCGCGCTCCTTTCCGGCCGAGGTTCGCGAGGAATCCGGACGGCTCTCTTTTCAGGTAATTCGCGACCTTTCGATAGAAGAAGGCCTGCTGCTCGGAGCGCCGCTCGAACCCTTCCCGATGGGGGAGGGTCGTCAGCTTGGTCCAGTCCCAACCCGGCCGGGCCGTCAGCGTCTCGCAGATGTTCGGGTTGTTCCCGATGTAGAAGTTGATGCCGCCGGATGAAGGCAGGATCGTGAAGCTGCCGGTCATCCGGGTGGCGTTGACGGCGGCGGCGGGAAGCGCGGCGAGGGCGAAGCCGAAGATCGCGATGGCGCACCTGGAGGCCGCCCCCCTCGCCCCGGCCCGCCGATATGCGCCGAGGGCCAGCCAGAGCCCTGCGGCGGCCACGAACGGAAGGAATGTGGGGCGCGTCAGGACGGCGAGGGCTGAGCAGAAGCCCAGAGCGAGAAGGACCCGGAACGACGGGCGCTCCCCCGACTCCATGAGCAGCAGAATCAGGACGAGCGACCAGAAGGCGGCCAGTCCCGCGGCGAGCAGATCGCACTCGAAGAAGACAAGCGGCATGTAGAGGGCCACGACGACCCCGGCGATCGCCCCTGCGCGCCGGCCGAGGATCGCGTGGCCGAGCACGTAGGTGAGGACGCATGTCGCTCCGCCGAGGAGCGCCTGCGCCATCTTGGCCGCGAGCATCGATCCGCCCGTGACGAGGTAGACGAGCGAGAGGAGGAGCGGATAGAGGGGCGGCTGCCAGAAGAAGTCCCTGCTCAGATGCCGGCCCAGCGCGAGCTGCCGCGCGAGGGCGTCGTAGGTCTCGGCATCGACGAGCGGAATGCGGAAGGCCGGACTCGAGGCCATCTCGAGCAGGAAGAGGCCGCGGACGGCGACCGCGAGAAGGAAGAGGAGGGCGGCGATGCGGGCGCCGGGTCCGGCGAGGGCGCCACGAATCTGGGGCCAGGCCGATCTCTCCTCCAGCATCCCCTCTTCACCTCGAGCGCGGCTCGCCGCAACTCGCCGCTCGGATCCGCTCACGCAACCGGTCGCTCAGGCCCCGACGGTTCCCTTGGCCCCGCTCGGTTCGCATTCGCGAAGCGGGCCACAGCGAGACACACAACACCGGGCGGATGCGCCAGGCGAGCGTCTCAGATGCTATCGAACCGCTCTAGCGCAGCAACGTCAGCTTCAGGCTGCGGCGCTGCTGGCCGGAGGTCAGCGTACAGAGATAGATCCCGCTCGGCATCTGCCGTCCGTCCTCGTCCCGCCCGTCCCACGTGGCGGTCTGCGAGCCCTCCGGAATCGGACCGTCGATCAGCGTGCGGACGGTCCGGCCCGAGAGATCGTGAATCTGGAGAGTCACATCGCTGGGGCGCGGGATCGCGTAGATCAGATCGAGCATGCCGCGGAAGGGATTCGGAGTTCGGGCCTCAAGCGCGAAGCGCGGCGCGCGAATGTTCCCTCCGTTGTAGGCGAAGGGACCGATGAGGGTCTCGCGGCCGAAGGGATCTAGAGATCCGACCCTGTAGGAATAGGTCGAGTCGGGATCGGCCGACCGATCGATGTAGGATCGACTCGCCGCGTCGAGCGGAGATTCGGTGACCGTCTCGTAGTCGCCCTGGCCCGTCGCCCTGTAGATGCGATAGCCGCCGCGAGGGCGCTCGTCGGCCGGTTCCCAGGCCAGCATCAACCCGCCCGCCTCCGGCGCGACACGGAAGGACGCGATGCGGAAGGGGTCGTACCGGGGCTTCTCGGTCGAGAACCGGATCGCCAGTCCCGACGAGATCGGCGCGGCGGCCGCCGGGTAGGAGTTGGAGTAGGTGTATTCGAGCCCGATGTCCTCTTCCATGTTCTCGATGCCGACCGTGGCGAACATCCTCTCCGCGTCGTCGTTCGTCACCTGCTTGTACTGGAATTCGACGATGCCGTTCCCGCTCGCCGTCGGATAGTGGGCCGGATCGTAGAAGATCACCTCGAATGTCTGCAGGTCGTCCAGCTCGGGCCGCCAGTTCATGACCCGGCTCCACTCGATCACGAAGAGGTGCCGCTCCGGGTCGTGATAGCGGTAGATGCCGTCGCCGGCCTTGATGTCCGCGAGCAGGCGCATCGGATCGAGGTTGTCCCAGAACGGAGCGATCTGGGCGCCGTTTCCGTAGGCGTTGGGAATGTGCCAGTTGTAGTAGTCGTAGTAGGTGGTCATCTCGAAGGAGAGCCATCCGTTGTCGCAGACGACGACACTGTTGAAGCTCTCTCCGTAATATGTGAACGAGAAGGGAAGGTCGACCGTGGCGGTGGTGTTGTCGGTCAACGGGATGAGGGTCCCGGACCCGCCGTAGACCGGCGAGCACTCGATCCACCTATAGGTCGGGGCCTGGCTCGGATAGTCGGTGTCCGTGCTGTCGTAGGCGTAGTAGCCATACACGTCGGGGCCGAGGGGCGCGCCATGATCGACGGTTCCGATCGCGAGGGAGAAGCTCGTGCTTCCGATGTATCCCTCGGCCGTCGTCAGGACGAGCGTGAAGACGGCCGCCTGGCCCACCGCGGCCTCGTCATCGATCTGGATGCGAAACGCCGTCTCGCTCGTCCCCGCCTCTCCGATCGCGATCGGAGGGAACGCCGTCTCGCCGTCGATGACGGTGACGAAGTCCGGCGTGCTCGTCGTGAGCGCCGCGGAAGCGCGCGAGGCGTTGGCGGACCCGTCGTTGCGCAGCGTGATCGAGAGATCGACCGTGCGACCGGGGTCCAGTCCGCCCGCGCCCGCGGCGGAGTAGGCGTGGTATCGCAGCGCAGGCGCGGCGACCTCCAGGTCGATGATCGAACGTGAGGCCCCGCCGGGCGGGAAACCCTGCGCGGTCGCGTCGAGCGCGATCCGGACCCGCTGGCCATCCGTCGCCTGGGCCGGCACGCGGAGGACGAACGGCGTCAGGCAGGTCCCCTGCCCGGACGGAGGGATGTCGGGGAAGGCGGACTGAGCCTGCACGATCTCCGCCGTCTCGATCGCGGCGATCGTCGCGGAGATCCCGCTTCCGGCCCGGCCCCCGTGGTTGCGAAGGGTCACGGTCAGCTCGATCGTCTCTCCCGGATTGACGAGCCCATCCCCGTTGCCGCTGCTGCTCCCCTGAGCGTCATCGTCCAGGCTCGACTCCCCGTAGCCGAAGAAGGATCCCTCGGTCGTCGAGAAGACCTCCACACCGCCCTGGTAGGGGTCGAGGCTGGTTCCGGTCACGGTGACGACGGTCGGAGTCCCCGCCGCGGCGAACTCCGCCGGCACGCGGGCCGTGCCGTCGGCATCGGTCCAGGCGCAGCCGAGGAGGTTCCTTCCCTGGGCGATCCCCACGCGGGCTCCAGCGATCGCGGTCTGCCCGGCCGCATCGAGAACCTGGACCTGCAGGAAGTTGCTCCCCTCCGCCACGCGCGCGACGTGGGTGACCGCGATCGGCCGGGGCGGATTCAGGAACATCTCCATCTCAGGATCGCCGAGAAGGCTGTAAATGTAATAGTTCAGCTCGACCGACTCGCCGGCGCTCGACTGGTAGTCGATCGCATCGGGGAACTGGTAGAGACATTCGAGCTTCGCGGCGTTCAGCAGATCCGTCATCCTGCGCACCCCTCCGTGCCGGATCCCCTTGAATGCCCCGATCGCGCAGGCGTCGTTGAAGCGCGTGTGGGACCAAGGCTCGCTGTTGCCGATGAAGGCGACAGCCCCCTTCGGCTCGACCTGGGTTCCGGCTCGAAGCCACTTCTCCCCGAAGCACTCCGGCTTCGAGAAGTCGTTGTTCTGGCAGACCCAGCTACAGACGACGGGGAGCTTCCAGCCGTTGGCCAGGGACGGGATCTCGTCCACCGTGAAATGGGGAGGCTCCCAGCCATTTGTCCCATAGGCCCAACCACGGTAGCTCACGATCGAAACGCCTCGGTTGATGGCATTGGGGATCCGCCGTTGATGGTCGATGAAGAAAGGAGGGAAGTAGCAGGAATCGACGTTCGCGAAGCCCATGTCGATGAGGAGCGAGCGGCACCACTTGCTGACGGCGACCGGTGTCGTCGAGCCATAGTCCCCCGCCACCAGGAGGGCGCGCGAGAACCAATCCGTTCCCTCGTCCTTGTAGGGATTGCGCTCGTAGTTCAGGACCTTGGCGACCACGGTCTGCGCCTCGACGAGCGACGCGACGGAGAATCGGCCCACGCCGAGGTCCGGCATGAAGTCGTTCCCCTCCATCAGCGTGTAGGGGTGATCCGTCACATTCGAGTGGAAGCTGAAGGAGGGAACCTGCGCGATGTCGCCGACGAGGAGGAGATACTGCGGGGGATTGGCTGATGTGTCGTACAGGTTCTGCAAGTAGGCCTTGATCGCCGTATTGGTTCCTCCGGCTTCGTTGGTCGTCAAGAGGAGCACCTCGAAGCCCATCTGCGTCTTCCATTCCGCGAACGGCTCGATGGCGGAGAGGAAGTCGGGATGGGTCACGATGACGTAGCTGCCGGTCTCTTCCGAAGCCAGCGAGGCGAGCTGCTCGGGGGCGATGTAGGGCGCCATCGCGGTGAAGAAGCCGCGGCTGCGACGCAGGGCCGCGGAGGGGCGCGCCCGCGCGGAGCCCCGCGGCGTCTCCCGGTAACGGATCTCGATCCTGACCTCGCTCGGGGCGCCCTTGCCGGCCAGGTGAGCTGAGGCTTCTCCTGCGGCCTTCGTCCTGGAGATGGCGACAGGCAGGATTCGCGCGCCCCGGGCGATCATCGGCGTCCCGGCGGCCGCTTCGACTCCGGGATCCTCCCCGGCCTGCGCGACGACCCCAACCTCGATCTCGCTCGCGTCCGCAGGGATCACGACGAGCTGCGTGAAGGGCCTCTCGAAGGGAGCAGAACTCTCATCGCGAACGATCAGGCTCGTTCTCCCCTCATCGATCTCAGCGGTCGCGACGATGCGCGGGGTCGCCTCCCGCTCGGGCGATCCGATCTCGCTCGAGACGAAGGACTCGATCTCATGGGTCGCGCGGGCGGCGACTGACAGCGCAGCCATTGCCAGAACCAGGATCAGGATGGTCCGCATCTCTCCTCCCCTGTTGTGCTCAGATCCCCTCTCCAGCCATCCGAATGGTCCTTCGGTCGCAAGGTCGATTGATCCCGGCCGGACGCTCTTGACTATAGCATGATGGGGGACGGTAGCCCGCACGGGACAGACCGCCAGCGCAGAAACCGAACCCCCGGCAGCCTCCCGTGAGGAGGCGCCGGGGGCGGTATGGGTTCGGAGGATCTTCCTACCGCGAAATCACGAGGGGTCGCGCGGTCGAGCTTCCGTCGGCCATCAGCCGGCAGAAGTAGACCCCCGCAGGGAGGAGCCGGCCCTCTTCGTCCGCGCCGTCCCAGTCGATCGCGTGGGGACCGGCGGCATTGCGGCCAGCCGCGAGGCTTCGCACGAGCCGGCCCGAGACATCGAAGATCGACAGGCTGGCCGCTCCCGCCCGCGCCAGTTCGAACCGGATCGTCGTCTTCTCGGCAAACGGATTGGGGTTGCCGGAGAGGGACGAAAGATCGGCCGGTCCGAGATCATCCACGGCGGCGGGATTGCAGCCGGGATCCTGCGCCCCGATTCTCACGTTGTCGCAGGCCCGCGGACCGTTCGGGTGAAGGCCCGGGAAGCAGGGCGATGTCATTTGCAGCCTGTAGTTGTCACTCGCAAGGTTGCAGAAGAGGGGATCGAGCGAGAAGTTATTCCCGGCGTTCTGTCCGCAGAGGGCGTCGCCGCCCTCGTTGCCGTAGATGTCCGTGCAAGACACCACGGGGATGCTCTCGTCGAGGCACGACAGTCCCTTCCCAGGGCTATTGAACGCGATGATCGACTTGGTGATCACGGGAGAGGAGAAGAGGCACGACATGCCTCCCGCCATGCCCGCCTGGCCGTTCGAAGAGTTGGCCGCGATCGTGCACTGCATGAAGGTTGCCTCGTTCGCGAAGGAAAGGCTGACTCCCCCGCCGTCCGAGTTGGCCCCGGATGTCCTGTTGCGCGTGATCGTGCAGTCGTCGAGGAGGATGTTCCCCCCGAAATCGACGTAGATGCCTCCTCCCGGAGCGTTGGCGGCGAGCGTCCGGTTCCCCTGAATCAGGCAGCTGTTCATCGTCAGGACTCCGGAGTCGAGGACCGCGATCCCTCCGCCGAAGCCGTCGGCGGTGTTGTTCGTGATCTGGCAGTTCGTGAAGGTCGGCCGGGCATTGAGGATCGTGACCCCGCCTCCTCCTCCATTGGCTGCGCTGACGTAGTTGCCGCTGATCACGCAGTTAGTGATCGTCGGCGCCGAGTTGCGGCGGACGAAGATCCCCCCGCCGGTCGGGGCATAGTTGCCCGTCATGACGCACCCGGTGATCACGGGAGAGCAATCGACCTCGGCGGCGATCGCTCCGCCTCCCTTGGATCCGTTGTTCGTGAAGGTGCACGACTGGATCGTGGGGGAGGATCCGTTCAAACAGATGATCCCGCCGTCATGGTTGTTCGTGATCTCGCAGTTGAAGATCGTGATCGAGGTTCCCTCGGTGCAGAAGATGGCGGCGCCGTACACTTCGGCGAACGCCTTCCTTATCGTCATGTCTCGGATCGTCGAGTTCGTCACGCCCTCGCAATGGAACCCGCGGCCGAGCGAGTCCGCGAAGAGAGTCGTCACGCCCGTCCCGGAACCTCGGACGGTGACCCCGCTCCTCATGATGACCGCGCAGTAGGTCGTGTCGGTCGGGGTCATCACGGGATGTGTCACATCCGAGTAGATCCCCGGGGCCACCTGGACGATGTCCCCCGTTTGAGCGGCCTGAACCGCCGCGTGGATCGTCGGGTACTGGCTCGGAACGTTGAGGGTCGCCGCCGTCGCCGCCGAGGCGAGGGCGATCAGGATGAGGGCCAAACCGATCTGCCTCTTCATCGTTGTGTCTCCCAAGGCTGCAGGTTGCTGCAGGTTAGTGAGCGCCATCGCAAGCAGCCTAATTCTAGCACAACGGCGGAGATAGCGCGAGGGGGGGCATGCCGGAGCGCCCCCCTCCAGCCGGGAGCCAACCTTGATCTTCCTCCAGGCGCCGTAGGGGCGTATACTCAATGAAGATATAGCTTTCATCGGGAGGGGTTGCATCACCGATGCCTCCAGCGTTCGTTTGGCCTGCTAGACAACGGGAGTCAAACATGCGATTCGCCAACGCCGTAGGTCTGTTCCTCGTCCTGCTTGCAGGGTCGACCGCCATGGGATCGCCCATCATGCGGCCGGAGGCCTCGATCTCTCGGGATGACATGCCGCGCGTCGAGGTCGCCTCATCGGATCAGCGGGGGATCGGCTTGCTCTTCGATCTGCCGGTTCTCTCGGTCGATGACGTCGAGGTGGATGGACGGGGCTTTCAGGTGGTCGGCATTCCTGGGGGAGATCTGGCGGGGGGGCTGGGACAGCCGGCGCTGCCCGTCTTCGCCCGGCTGATCGCCGTGCCGGACGGCGCCGAGGTCACGGTCTCCTGTGTCGCCGAGGCCGAGGAGGATCTGCCCGGGTTCGACCTGGTCCCGATGCAGGCCGACGAAGGAGATCGATTCGTCTACGATTCCGCCGCCTACGCCCATGACGGCTTCAGCGAGGCGGAGTACGCGACGGTCGGCTCGCCGGCGATCTTCCGCGACCTGCGCATCGTGCCGGTCACGTTCCGGCCCGTCCGATACAACCCCGCCACCAAGACCATCCGGGTGGCCTCGCAGATCCGTGTCGATCTCCACTTCAGGAGCGGCGCGGTCGAGAACGTCAAGGAGTCCAGAAGGACGATCATCCCGCCCAGCTTCGACAGGCTCTACCAGGAGATCGTCCCCAACTACTCGCTGGATGCCCAGGGCGCCACGGTCCTGCCGGGTACCTGGCTCGTGATCTGCCGCAACGACGCGGCGGTCACTTCACGGCTTCAGCCTCTCATCGACTGGCGCAAGCGGATGGGAATGTCGACCATGCTCGCGACCACCGCTCAGACAGGGACCACCAACGCCTCGATCAAGGCCTACATCCAGAACGTCTACACGACCGCGGACCCGCCGCTCGAGTACGTCGTCCTGGCGGGGGACGCCGACGGCAGCTACTCGATCGCGACCTGGTTCGAGTCGGTCTCCGGCTACGGAGGAGAGGGCGATCACCCCTACGCGCAGCTCGAGGGAACCGACATCCTTGCCGACATCCACATCGGCCGGCTCTCGTTCCAGACGACGACCGAGCTGGAGCGGATCGTTTCCAAGATCTACAACTACGAGGCGAATCCCTACATGTCCGACACGAGCTGGTTCAGGAGGGCCTGCCTCGTCGGGGATCCCTCGAGCTCGGGCACCAGCGTCATTCAGGTGCAGCAGTGGATCAAGACGAGGCTGCGCCAGCTGGGCTACACCCAGATCGACACGATCTACTCGGGGAGCTGGACGAGCCAGATGACCACCGCTCTCAATCGAGGCGACACGGTTTTCAGTTACCGGGGCTTCTACGGGATGAGCGGGTGGACCAACAGCAACACCTACCTGCTCACCAACGGCTGGATGATGCCCTTCGTCGTCACCATCACGTGCGACACAGGCTCCTTCTACGATGACAACGCCTGCCGGTCCGAGGGCTTTCTCCGAGCCTGGGACTCGACAAACAACAGGCCCAGGGGAGCGGTCGGGGCGATCGGCACGGCGACGACCGGCACGCACACCCGCTACAACAACTGCATCCACACGGGCATCTTCTACGGGCTTCTGTACACGGGCGACTATCATCTGGGCGCGGCGCTCACCTTCGGCAAGCTGGAACTCTACCGCAACTACCAGGTGAACGAGCCGAACCGGGTCATCATGTTCAGTCACTGGCACAACCTGATGGGCGATCCGGCCACCGACTGCTGGACGGGGATTCCGACGGCGCTTTCCGTGACCCATCCGTCGAGCGTCCCGCTGGGGACGAACGCAGTCTCCGTCACGGTCCAGGACCAGGGACAGGCCTGCGCGGATGCGCTCGTCTGCCTCTGGAAGGGGACCGAGACCTACGCGGTCGGCTACACCGACGCGTCCGGATATGTCGAGCTTCCCGTCGCGACGCCCACGACCGGAGACATGCTCGTCACGGTCACGAAGCACGACCGGTATCCCTACACCGGCACGATCCCGGTGAATACGTCGACGCGCTACGTCGGCTATCAGGCCGCCACGATCGATGACGACTCGAGCGGCGGGAGCAGCGGCAACGGGGATGGGATCGTCAACCCGGGGGAGACGGTCGAGCTGCGCGTCCAGCTCAAGAACTTCGGCTCGCAGACGGCGACGGGGGTGACCGCGGTTCTCACCTCCCTCGATCCCTACGTCACGATCAGCGACGCGAACGAGACGTTCGGGGACATCGCCGGCGGGGCCACCGCCTGGTCCGCAGAGGACTTCGACCTCTCGATCGACCACGCGTGCCCACACGGGCGGGCGATCAGGCTGGGTCTCGATATCAGCTCCGGGATCAACCAATGGCACTCTCTCATCGATCTGGAGGTCGTCTCGGGAGATCTCAGCGCCAGCGGCGCGTACACGCTCTACAACGCCGGCGGCAACGGCCTGCTCGACCCAGGGGAGACGGTTGGGCTCTCCGTGCTGCTCTCGAACAAGGGCGGCGTACCGGCAGTGACGCCCACGGCCTCGCTCCTCTCGCTCAGCCAGTACACGAACGTGGTGGACGGGATCGGCGCGTACACGACGATCAATCCCGGCGGGCAGGCGGAGAACACGGTCGACCGCTTCTCCATCTCCGCGGCCCCGAACACCCCCGAGGGGTACCTCGCCACCTTCAAGCTGCTCCTCGACTTCTCGGGGGGCGCGCGGGACACGACCTTTGTCGCGGTGCCGGTCGGCACGCGCTCGACGGACGACCCGTGCGGCCCCGACGGATACGGTTACTACGCCTACGACAACACCGACGTCGGCTACCCCGAAGTCCCGACCTATAGCTGGATCGAGATCGATCCGACCTACGGGGGATCCGGAACGGAGGTCGTGCTGGGCGACAACGGCGCCGGCCAGGACAAGTCGCGGGTCGTCGACATCCCATTCTCCTTCAAGTACTACGGGACGAACTACACGAGGGCGACGATCTGTTCGAACGGCTGGCTCGCCATGGGCTCGCAGTGGAACACCGAGTTCCGCAACTGGACCATCCCCTCTGCGGGGGGCCCCCAGGCGATGATCGCGCCCTTCTGGGACGATCTCTATCAATACGGCGGCGGGAAGGTCTTCCAGCGGTATGACTCGACGAACCACTGGTGGATCGTCGAGTGGAGCCGTATGCGGAACACCTACAACAGCTCCACCGTCATCTTCGAGGTGATCCTGAAGGATCCGGCCTTCCATCCGACCGAGACAGGCGACGGCGAGATCGTCTTCCAGTACCACACGATCAGCAACCCGGACGCCGACGACAACTACTCGACCGTCGGCATCGAGAACCAGATGCACACGGACGGAGTGCTCTACTCCTATTACAATCGATACGCCGGAGGCGCCGCCACCCTCGCGGCGAACCGCGCGATCCGCTTCGTTCCGAAGCACGAGGTTCTGGCGGGACAGGTCTTCGGGACCGTTCGCAACCTGTCGGCCGGCATGCTGCCGCTGGTGGGCGCGCAGGTCAGCGTCCTCGAGAACGGCCACATCTACATGACCGACACCACGGGGGCCTATTCCGCCGAGGAGCTTGCGGGGACCTACAACCTCCGCGCCGCGCATACCGGTTTCGCCCCGGACACAGTGGAGGCGGTCCAGGTGCTGATCGGGGGATCGGTGCAGGTCGACTTCGCGCTCCGCGACATCGCGCCGCCATCGATCACGAGCGTTCCGCTCGAATCCACGGTCGACACGATCGGTCCCTACAATGTCGATGCGGGCGTGGCCGACTCGTCCTTCATCAGCGAAGCCCGGGTCTATTTCAGCCTCGACAACACTCCCCTCCAGTTTGTCAACATGACTTTCCAGGGAGCCGGCATCTACCGCGGCAAGATCCCCGGCCAGCCGTGGGGAACGAAGATCTCCTACTTCATCCACGTGCGCGACAGCGGCGGAAACCTTGCGACCGATCCGGCCGATGCTCCGGACAACATGTACACATTCTGGGTCGTGGCCCCCACGATCGTCTTCTCAGAGAACTTCGAGACCGATCGAGGGGTGTGGGCGGTCGGAGGGCCCAGCGACACCGCAACGGAGGGTGCGTGGGTGCGCGTCGATCCGAACGCCACCTACCACGACACGACGATGGTCCAGACCGAGCATGATCATACCAGGGCGCCCGGCTCTCACTGCATGGTCACGGGGAACGCACCCCCCGGCGGGCGGGAGTGGGACCAGGATGTGGACGGCGGCCGAACGACGCTCACCAGTGCGATCCTCTTTCCGCCCCTCCAGGGGGTCGTGACTCTCAGCTACTACAGGTGGTACACCAACAACACCGGCCCCTACGGCGGCGAGGACGAATGGGTGGTCCAGGTGTCGGACGACAATGGGCAGACGTGGGTCGATCTCGAGCGGACAACGACGAGCGCGCGCTACTGGAGGCGGATGCAGTTCTCGCTCGGCGAGTACATCGACACGCAGGGATGGGTGCGGATTCGCTTCGTCGCTGAGGATCGCTTGAATCCATCGATCGTCGAGGCCGCGGTCGACGACATCGAGGTCATTCTCAACGGCCAGATCTCCCTGACCGGGGTCGATGCCGAGGTCGCGCTCGACTTCGGGCTATCGCAGAACGAGCCGAATCCCTTCCGGGGGACGACGCAGATCCGGTATGTCGTGCGCGAACCGGGGATGGCGCGCCTCGTCGTCTACGATGTCCAGGGACGCGCAGTCAGGACGCTGGTCGAGGGGCCGGCCCAGAGCGGGATCCTCGCCGTCACCTGGGATGGGCGCGATGACTCCGGGCATCCCGTG